>NZ_JBXUOV010000131.1:0-16376 GCF_057196585.1 Micromonospora sp. ATLC20 | reverse complement strand
GGCCGACACCGCGACCGGCAGGCCACCGATCTTGGCGGTGGCCGCCGGGGCCTTCGACGTACCGGCGGTGGACCGGGCCGACGCGGGCGCCGGCACGGTGATGTCCGCGGCGCCGGCGGCGGGCCAGGTGACCTTCGCCGGGGCGGTGGAGGCTGCGGCCACCGCCGGGTTGGCCGCCTTCGGCTTGGCCGGCAGCGGGTCGCGCTTGGGCAGGACCTTGGACGCGTCCGAGGTCGACGGACGGTTCGGCTTCGCCTCGGCCGAGGCGGGTGGGGTCGCGATCTGGATGAAGCCGGCGGCCATGACACCGGCCATCGCCCAGGAAACCGGTCGTACGGTGTGGCGGACGAACCCGCCGGACCGGACCAGGAGTCGGGAGAACATCACCCCTCCAGGGGTTGGGGGAGAAGAACGGGGAAAGGTCTCGCGTGCCGGTGGGCCCGCCCGGGAGCGGGCGGACCCACCGCCTGTCACGTCAGAGCGAGAGTTGTTCGCGGACCTGGACGTTGAGCTTCTCGATCAGGACCTTGTCGGCCACGCCGTCGTAGACCCGGACGTCGTCGACGGCGCCGGACAGGTGCTCCTTGAAGGCGCCGTCGAGCCAGGCGCGGCCCAGCTGCACCCCACCGGTGGCGACGAACGGCGACACCAGCTGGATCGCCTCGGTGAAGGACCCGTTGACGTACAGGGCCATTTCGCGGGCGTAGCCGTTGTAGACGAGGGTCAGGTGGTCACCCTTGCCGACGAGCTTCGGCGCCTCATCCGTGGCCTTCGTGGTCCACTCCGGCGCCACCGTGTCGGTGCTCGCCATCGCCAGTTCCCACTGCCCGGCGTTGTTGCAGCGCACGACGACCGAACTGCCGTTGGTGCCCTTCTGCGAGAAGACGGTCATCGGGGTACCCGCACAGTTGCTGGTCAGCTTGACCCGGGCGCTGATCGAGAAACTGCCCGCCATGTCCGCGTTGGTCGACGTGCTGGCGTAGCTGTCCGCGTTACCGGTCAGCGCGAGGTGACCACCGCCGAGCAGGGACAGGACCGGGTGCTTGAAGACCGTCGCACCGCTGCCCAGAGTGAGTCCCGCGCCACCGCGTTCCTCGGGGCTGACCTTGTTGGTTTCCGCGTTCAACCGCCAGTACGCCTTGCGGCTCGGCGCCGTCTTCTGCAGGCCGGTGACCTCGTCGGCGATGATCAGCCGGTCGAAGACGGAGACGTCCGCCATCGCCCCTTCCCAGTTGTCGGCGTAACCGCTCTTGGTCAGCACACGGCCGATCTGGAGCGGACCGCGCGCCTTGGTCAGCGACCTGCGCTGGGCGATGCGCGGGGCGTTGTTCCCGACCTGGAGCGACATCTCCTTCTTCGTCCCGTCGAAGATGGCCGTCACGTACGTCCAACCCGTGGTGGCCGCCGCACCGTCGACCTGCCAGCGGCCCAGTGAGTTGACGTCGTTGACCGGCATCCGGAAGAACCAGGATCCGCCCTCGACGCCCAGCGCGAACCCGGGCTCACCGGTGCCGTCCTGGCTGACCGCCACCTGCCGCCGGCCGGCATCGTCGACCTTGAACCAGCCGGTGACGGCGAAGCTCGCCGACGTGTCGGTCAGGACCGGCTTGCTGGTCGTGAGGTGGGCGTCGGCCGTCCCGTCGAACCGGGCGGCCGTGTCGGACGTCCCGCCCGGACCCTCGACCCCGAACGTGACGCCACTTCCAGCCGTCGCGTCGTTGTCACCGAGCCCGTCGCCGGCGCCGTCCTCGCCCGCGACCTCGCCGAGCGACCACTGGGCGGTCGGCGGTCGCTTGCCCACCCGGAACGTGCACGAGGCGATGCTGCTCGACCGACCGGCCCGGTCGACGGCCTGGACGTTGATCGTCCGCGGGCCCTCCTTGTCCGGGTACCAGTTCGGCAGGGTGACCGGCCCGCCGTCGGTCGTGGGCCGAAGCACGTTCACCCCCGGCGCCGGGTTGGTGTTGAAGCCGTACCGGTACTCCACCACGTCCGTGGCGGCGGAGTCGAAGACGAAGTTGCCGGGCACACCGATCGAACCCAGCCACTCGTCGCTCTCGATGCAGTTCGACGCGCTCGCCGTCCCGTTGTCGGCCGCGTCCTGCGGCAGGTACACCGCGGAGTCGACGTCGGGGGCGCTGGGGCTGGTCTTGTCGTAGAGGAACTGACAGACGTTGCGCGAGCCCTCACTGCTCCACGGACCCCAGCTGGTGTTGTCGCTGGCCCGTACCTCCCAGGAGATGGGGACGTTCTGCGCGATGTCACTCGGGACCGTGTACGAGAAGACCGATCCGCTGGCCTTCAGCGGAGTGGTGTACGAGCGCGTCTGCAACGTCCCGCCGGCCGGCGTCCAGGTCACCTTGAACTCGGCCTTGATCTGCTCGGTGTGAGCCGAGGAGTGGTCCGGGTCCCGCAGCACCGCGTTCAGCCGCGGCGGCACGTCCACGTAGGGCGCGCCGGAGCCGTACACACACTGCCCGCCGGGGGACATGGTGAGTTCGTTGAGGTTGGCGATCACCGGCGCCCGGTTGTAGCGGACCGAGAGGACGCCGTTGTCGCAGAACCGCTTGGTGTGCGTCGAGTCGCTCTCACTGACCGATCGCAGGCCGAGGGTCACGTTGCTCCAGCCCTTGGTCACCGCCTGCTGCACCGCGGCCTTCGCGTTCCACTCCGTGTTCTGGTTGGTGGAGGTGCAGGTGGCCTGCGTCTTGGTCGGTGAGCTGGTGGCGAGGTGCGTCGCTCCGGACCAGCCCGAGCCGCCGGGCTGGTTGCTCCAGTTGGTGGAGGAGGTGATCCCGGCCGGCATCAGGTAGAGCGCCGCCGCCCGCGCGGTCGAGTTGTAGACGTGCTGCAGGGTGACCCGGAAGGTGGCCTCCAGGATCGTCTTGCCCGAGTAGGGCGTGGCGAGCCGGTAGAACAGGCGCTTGATCTTCGAGTTGTTGCAGGAACTGGGGCAGAGGCCGATCCGTTCGTGCCGCTTGCCGTCGAACTTCCAGTACTCCTCGTTGGGGTAGCCGCTGTCCACCATCGCCCAGGCGCTGTTGGTGCTGCTCTGCCACACCGGGTCGATGTACAGCGGGAACGAGGCCCCCGGATCGGTGAGCATGGACCGGTCCGGGATGAGGGTGAGGGTGTTGTCCGAGTAGTCGAGGCCGACCGGAGCCACCTCCGACGTGTCGCCCGGCCCTTCGGCCGAGGCCGCGCCCGGGTCGGTGGACGAGGCGTCCAGCGACCGCGCCGCGGCCGCATCGCCCCCCTCCTGGCTTCCGCTGTCCCACATGGTCGGCGCGTCCGCTTCCAGGACCGGGTTGTCGGTGACCGGGTCCAGGGCCACCACGCCACCCTCGGGCGTCTCCTCGATGGTCAGGCCCACCGCGGCGACGCCGAGCCGGAGGTTCTGGAGTTCCGGCAGATTGGCCGCCTCCGGCGTCTTGACCACGAGTACGTGCGAGAAGCCCTCGACGGTGACGTTCGCGACCAGGTCGACATCCTGGAACACGTTCGGGTAGGTCGCCTTGCTCTCCTCGACCACGGGGGCGGGAAGCGGCCCGTGCGGCCAGGTCAGGGTCATGCTCTTCTGGTCCCGGGTGACCACCATCAGCGGCGCGGTGCCGCCCTGGGAGAGCTGCATGCCGAGCAGCGCGGCGGCCGGGCCGTACGAGCCGTCGGGCTGGACCACCAGGGTCGAGTCGGCGGGCACCCAGGCGTCTCCCTGGGTGACCCGCACCGGCTGGGTGTGGCCGTTGGCGATGAGCGTGCCGTCCGGCTGCGCGAAGACGTCGCGGTACTCGGTGCGGTGCGCCAGCACCTCGACCGGCTGGTTGAGCGCCCTGGCGGCCACCAGCGCCTCGGCCTCGGTGTCCCGGACGAGGTCCTCCGAGGCCGCGGCGGTGCGCGGCGCCGGCTCCGGGGGCTGGACGAACACCGCTGTGGACATCAGGCCGGCGAGGCCGAGCGTGAGGCCGAGCGTGAACACCCGGCCCCGTTTTCTCGTACGACGGGCCACCCTCTGGTCCTCCCCCGCTGGATAACTGCTCATGTCGATGGTCTTCATCAGCTGATCGCCGCCCCGAACGCGCTGTGCCCGGTGGGGAGACCGCCCTGTCCCGGCTGCCAGGTGATGCTCGGGACCGGGTTGCCCGCCTTCAGATCGGACCAGGTGAACCCGTATACGGCGTCGGTGCCGTAGGGGGTGCCGACGTAGAGCCGCTCCGAGGTGGCCGAGAGCGAGGCGCCGACCAGTTCCTGGGCGCCGGCCGTCCCCGGCATGCCGCCCGATTCCCGGTGCAGCGTGGTCGGGGTGCCGATCGGATTCGCCAGCGCCGGGAAGATGCGTACCCGTCCGGAGTCGGCCACCGACGTGCCCGCGTCCTCACCCGGCACGCCGATCGCGACGAACATCGTCGCGTTGGTGCCCTCACTGCCCGGCGAGGTGTTCACCACCACGACCTTCTCGCCGAGGTAGTCACCGTCCTCCGAGGCGTACGTGATCGCGGGCAGTTCGGTGAAGGTGTTCGCAGCCGTGACGTGGAACCGGTGCACCAGCCCGGCGTCCGGTGCCGGGGTGTTTGTGGCCGCGACGACCAGGTCCTCACCCGGCACACCGACGACGACCAGCGAGTCGGCCTGGCCGGCGGGAGCACCGACGGGCCGGTACGGCGCGATCGAGATCGACTTGCCGAAGTTGTCGTTGGCCTCGGCGTCGTTCGAGACGTTGGCGACGTTCTGCTCCAGGCCGGCGGCGAGGGTCGGCAGCCCGTTGCTCAGCGTGTGGCTGAAGACGTTCACCGATCCGGCGAAGGCCTCGGTGCCGATCGCCTCGCCCGGGGAACTGACTGCCCAGTGGTACGTGGAGGCGGCCACCGCATAGCCCGTTCGGTCGTCGATCTCGGCCGCGCCCGGGATGCCGCTGCCCTGGGACATCGCCACGTTGACGTTGCCTCGGAGGTAGTGGACGATGCCCGCCAGCGCACCGCCGGTCAGCCCTTCACCGGGCGCGCCGATGACGAGGTACGGCTCACCGCCGGCCGTCCGGCTGCCGGCGACGGCGAAGCCGAACCAGTCGTACGCCTCGGCCGCGTCGGGGACGTTGGCGCTGTCCTGGTGGTACCAGACGGCGGGCGGGCCCTGCGCGAGGCCGGCGGGTGATCCGAACAGCACGTAGACGACACCGGCCTGGGCCTGGCCGCTGACGGCCTGGTTCGGCACGCCGACCGCCAGGTCGGTGCACCCGTCGTTGTTGGCGTCGTACGCGGCGATCGACGTGCCGAAGCGGTCACCCGCCTCGGCTGCACCGGGCATGTTCGCGCCGCCCTCGTGCAAGGTGTGCACGGTGGTGCTGCCGCCGTACGTGACGTTGATCCGGCCAGCCCGGATCTGACCGTTGACAGTGGCCTCCGGGTCGGCGATCGCGATGTCGGCGACGCCGTCGCCGTTGAAGTCGCTGTCCGTTCCGCCGGTGCATCCGGTGACCGGAGTGGCAGTGGTGTACACCTGCATCTCGCAGAACGACGACCAGACGTCGCTGCCGGAGACGCCGTCGGCGGCCTTCACCCGCCAGCGGTAGATACCGCCGTCGACGAAGGCGCCGGCGGGAACGGTCGCCGCCACCGTGGCGCCGGAGGCGACGTTGCTGGACGACGCGGAACCGATCGCCTTCTCCGCGTTCATCGCCCACCACTCGAAGGTGACCGTCATCGCGGTGCCGTCGCCGTCGGCGACGGTGGCCTTGAGCTGCGGCGTCAGCGTGTTGACGAGGGGACGGCCCGAGCCGGTCGCGCAGGTGGTGGCGGGGACGGTCGACCGGGCCGTCACGGTCGGCCGCGAGTTGTAGGTGACGCTGGCCTTGGGCACCTCGGTACTGACGGCGGCGTTGCGGGAGCGGAACTGCTTGAAGGACTTCGAATCGGTTTCGTCGGTGGCCCGAAGACCCATGTCGGCGCGGGTGTCACCGGCGTTCGCCGCGCGCTGGAAGAACGTGGTCCCGCTGATCCCGATCCAGGCGTCGTTGCAGCTGGTGTCGAAGCCGGCTGTGGCGAGGGTGGTCGCCTCCTGGTTGTTCCACGTCGGCTGGGTGTCCCAGATCATGTCGTCGGCCACCGCACCCACGGTCCAGAGCTCCCACGACCGGCCCTCACACAGGGGCGACCACCAGTTCCAGAACGAGACGGTGGCGGAGGTGATCTGCTTGCCGACGAGGGCCTCGGTGTCCCAGCGCAGCAAGGACCGGGTGACGGGTCCGGTCGGACCGAGCCGGCCGAGCCGGAGGTCGTCGGTGCCGCCCCGGTTGACCGTGTCGCCGGCCTGGATGTACGTGTCGAAGGTGGTGTACAGCGGGTTGATCGTCGGGTCGATGACGATCGGGTACTCCCGCTTGGAGTCGTTCAGCCAGCGCAGGTCCGGGGTCAGCGTCAGGTCGAGCCCGCCGGTTCCACGGGCCTCGGCGGCGGGGGCGATCGTGGATGCGACAGCCGTCTCGGCGATGGGGTTGCCGAGCGTGTCGACCCGCGCGTCCCACATTCGCAGCGCGGGGGTGTGCGCGACCACCCGGCCGGCGGCGTCCTCGATGGCGGTGTTGCCGCTGGCGTCGCGGACCGCCCGGGCGGCGTTCGGCCCGGTGATCGGCAGTGTGAGGCGGGCGACCTGCTTCACGGCGCTGCGGTCCTTGACGACGAAGAACGCCTCCATCCCGGCGCGGGTCGCCTCGACGACCAGGTCCACCCCGGGCAGCGTGTCGACATAGGTGGCCCGTCCGCCGTCCAGCTTGGGCTCGGGCAGCCGGCCGGCCCAGCCGACCGCGAGACGGTCCGCTCCGTGGCCGAGGACGGCCAGCTCCGGCGTACCGCTCGGCTGCGCGCCGGAGACGACGAGATCGAAGGGGTGCGCGATGGCGGCGATCCGCCCGTCCGCGCCCTTGCGCAGGGTCAGATCGACCGGAACCCACTGGTCACCGCGCCGGATCCGGCTCGCGCCGACCGAAAGCTCGGCCCGGAACTGACCGTCCGGCAGTGCGTAGACCTCTGTCGTCTCCGACGTGAGGCTCTTGACCTGCACCGGCTTGCCGGACTCGCGGGCGGCCCGAAGGGACACCGCTTCATCGGTCCGGCTCTCCACGCCGCCTGTCACGCCGTCCGGTCCAGCGGCGAGAAACTCCGCCGGTTCTCCCGGTACGCCCGCCAACGCGGCCGCCGTCAGTACGGCGACGCCCGCAGCCAGGCACGAACGGACAGTGGCCGTCACTCGACGTGCCACAAACCCTCCCCCGTGTGCTTTCCAGTTGTGCGAGCGGGACTCTAAGGGCGTCCTGCCTCAGCGCACAAGGCCGGACACGTTCCGTCAGGACGGATCACGCCGAAATGGACATCCGATCGACAGGTCAACACGCTCAGTGATCAAACTCGTCCTCCACATTGGAACTCACGGCGGCTGCCGCATCCACGAGTGGCGACGCCGGGCGGCCCGGTCGATCTTCAAAACCGCAGATCAGTAGATGGTTGCCGCAGTCAACTGACCCCGCGCGGACCACTTCACCATGCGAACCATTTTCATGCATCGTCATCTTCGAATATTACACGGCGTAGTCGCCATTGATCGAACAATCAGCCGATGCGGCCCTCGTCCATAGGGAGGCCATGCCGGACCACTCAGGTTCATGGACACACCGAAATGGCGGCGGAGGGCGTCACGCCAACCGCTCGGGCAGGTCATCGGTCCAGCACGGAGCGCCGAACAGTGACCGCGGAAAGACGATTCGTATCGTCAGAACATCGAGCGATATTCGCCGCATTCGGGCATCGGGATCGCCCTCGTCCGCGGAGTGACGCGTTGGTGATCATCATGCGGACGCGAGCGAGGTAATCGGCGAAGACGATTACCAGTCGAAAGCAATGCGGCACCGATCGTCAGGGTCTGGTCGACGTTCTGATATCCGGGCTGCGGACCGGTTCAGCGCTGAGGTCCTCCGTGGGTCACTCCGGTCGGCGTTCGACAGGGGCGCTGCTCAGTACGCCGTCGGGTCGCACCTCCTGGCGCAGACGCGCGAGGTTGACGAACCGGTCGCCGTCGGGCGGGACGGCGTCGAGCAGGCGCAGGACCACTGTGCAGTACTTGGCCATCGTGTTGCGGCCCGGCACGAAGACGGACAGCTCGTCGTGGGCGTCGGGCGTCTGCACGATCAGGTCGGCGGGCAGGGACGGCAGCGTCTCCGGGATGCCATCCACCGCGACCTTGACCGTCCAGAACGGCCCGGTGCCGTCGAGTACCCGCCGGTCCTGTTCCGGTGTCTCCAGCGCCAGCGTCCGCCACGGCTCACCCAGGCAGGTGACGCCGGCCTGCCGCACCGTGGTGACCAGGTCGGCCGCCGCCGCCGTGATGATCTCCTCGGCCCGGTCCCACTCCTGCGCGTCCCGGCCCAGCGGTGTGCCGGGTACGAGCCGCGCCACCACCGTCGTGGCCGGCACGTGCCGCAACCGCGGTTCGGGCTGCGCCTCGAAGACGGCGCGGGCCGCCGCGATGGCGTCTGCCTGAGCCTGCCGTTGCCGGCTGACCTCGTCGCTGTGCCGGTCGAGCAGGGCGATCGCCTGGTCCGGTTCGTCGAGGGCACGCCGGACCAGCTTGACGCTCATCCCGGTGTCCCGCAGCAGGGTGATCAGCATGGCCCGTTCCACCTGGTCGAAGGCGTACGAGCGGTGGCCGGTCCGACCGTCGACCTCGGCGGGCACGAGCAGCCCTTCGGCGTGGTAGAAGCGCAGCGCCTGCGGCGACAGGTGACACATCTGGCTGAACTCGCTGATCGACAACATGACCCCAGACTGCCCCTTGCGGTAACCGGAAGGGCAAGTGACGCCGGCTAGCGTCTGTCGTCGTCGCGCCCGTCCTGGGGCAGCCCGGAGACGGCCACGATCGCCTCGACCGCCTCGTCCAGGCCGGTGGTCTCCGGGAGGACGAGTTCACCGGGCCAGCCCAGGACGTCGTGCGCGGCGTACCAGCCGCTCATCTGCTCGGCGGTGAAGTCACCGGCCTGCGGGCGGGTCAGATGCCGGCGCAGCGTCTCGGCCAGCGACACGTCGAGGTAGCAGAACAGCGACCGCCCCCGGTGGCTGTCGCGCAGCGAGGTCAGCACGTCGCGGTAGCGGCCGGTGTACAGGATGCCTTCCAGGATCACGTGGTAGCCGTGGTCGAGGGCGAACCGGACGGTCTGCTCGATCAACGCGGGGGCCACGCCGCCGGCCTTGTCCCGTTCGCGCAGGACGATGCGGCGCAGGTAGTCCTGTTCGACGAGGGCGCACCCCCGGCCGTGCCGGCGTCGCAGCTCGCGGGCGATGCTGCTCTTGCCCGAGCCGGAGTTGCCCCGGATGCAGACGAGGATCGTGTCCGAGCTGCCGGTGGCCTCAGCGGACACGATCCCTCCCTGGCGTCAGGTACCGCAGGCGGATGCCGATCAGGCCCGGGTGATCACCAGGAACGCGTACCCGATCACCTTCGTGCCGTCCCAGTTGTACATGGGGCGGCACGCCTGGGGCTTCGTCCACGACGACTGGTACTTCGGCCGGGCGTCGTTGCAGGCCTTCAGGGTCGAGTAGGTCGGGCTCGAGTAGTCCGCGTACGCGGGCGCGCCCAGACCGAGCACCAGGGCGCCCGCGACCGAGGTGGCGGCGACGAGGCTGCGGATCCGCGGCCGTCGGAAGGCTTTCATGTCTTCTCCCATTCTCATCGTCGTCGCCCGACCGTCCATCATGGCCGCACGACCATGATCAGCTTAGGGCGGCGGCACAAGGCGCACCCCCGGGCCGGTTTCCACCCCGCCACCAGGCTGGGCCGCGCCCCGGTGGAACGTCATGGGTGCCTTCCGGCCCGTTTGACAACCGCGGCGTTCCACCCACTGACGATCACCCCGCCGCACCGGCACCCGCGTACGCGAAAAAGGCCCCGACCGGCGTGGAACGCCCGGTCGAGGCCTTGATCGTTGGTGCGCCGCCAGGGACTCGAACCCCGAACCCGCGGATTAAGAGTCCGCTGCTCTGCCAGTTGAGCTAGCGGCGCTCGCTGACAACGGGAAGAAGATTAGCACGCCCGCCGAGGCGGGTTCCAATCCGATACCGGGGTCCACCCTTCGGACGAGCTTAACCGGCGAAAGCGGCCAAAACGGTCATCCGTTCCGGCGCGGGGGCGGGCGTGTGAGCGTCGATACGGCACGATGTCCGCCAGGCATGCGAGGACAGGGGTGGGCATGGGCAGGTTCGCGCGGGCCGGGGCGACGGTGGGCGCCCTGGTCCTGACGGCGTCGCTGGCACTGACCGGGTGCGGCGGCGGCGACGAGGGGAAGAAGCCGGAGTTCGTGCCCGGCCAGCAGCAGGTGGGCGGCGTCTCGTCCTCCGCACCCGACCCGAGCGTCGCACCCAGCGACAGCGCCGCCGCGCCGCCGCTGACGGTGAGCCCGGCCGACGGCGCGAACGCCCGGCCGGTCAGCACCGAGATCAGCGCCCGCATCCCCGGCGGCGGCACCGTGTCGAAGGTGGTGCTCGCCGCCGTCGACGGGACGAACGTCGCCGGGCGGATGCGGCGCGACGGCTCCAGCTGGGTGCCGTCGGCAGCGCTGAAGTACGGCACCAAGTACACCGCCACGGTCACCGGCGCCGGCAAGGACGGCCAGACCTACCAGGGCACCAGCACGTTCACCACGATGGCCAAGCCCAAGTCGATGATCGGCTCCGGCCTCTACATGTTCAGCGGCAAGACGTACGGCGTGGCCATGCCGGTGGTCGCCGAGTTCTCCCCGGGCATCCCGAAGAAGGACCGCGCCGCGGTGCAGAAGCGGATGTTCGTGCAGACCGACCCGCCGCAGCCCGGCGCCTGGCACTGGGTCGACAACGGTACGCAGGCGTACTACCGGGCCCCGGAATACTGGAAGACCGGCACCACGATCACGGTCCGGCTGGCGCTGGCCGGGATTCCGCTGAGCAACGGCCGGTACGGCAACATCGACCGCAGCGCCACCGCCAAGATCGGCCGCGCGTTCGAGATGACCGTGGACAACGCGACCAAGCAGATGACGGTCTCCGAGAACGGCGCGGTGATCCGTACGCTGCCGGTCAGCCTGGGCAAGAAGAGCACCCCCTCCTCCAGCGGCACGATGGTGGTGATGGAGAAGAAGGAGTCCACCGTCTTCGACACCCGCAGCGAGCCGGACCCGGCCAACCGCTACGTCACCGAGATCGACTTTGCCCAGCGGATCACCTGGGGCGGCGAGTACATCCATGCCGCGCCCTGGTCCGAGGGCGTGCAGGGGCGCCGCAACGTCTCGCACGGCTGCGTCAACGTGTCGATGGCCAACGGCCGGTGGCTGTTCGGCAAGACGATGGTGGGCGACCCGATCACGGTGAAGGGCACCGAGCGCCGCCTGGCCCCCGGCAACGGCTGGACGGCGTGGAGCATGAGCTGGTCGCAGTTCGTCGCCGGCAGCGCGCTGCCGGTTCCGCAGGGCGGGCAGCCGGCGCCGTTCTGACCGGCGTAACGTGGTCGGACACGCCACCTCCGACGAAGCGCCGGACGCCAGTGGAATCGTTACACCCGTGCGGGGTGTTCCGTTTCACGTCCGGCAACGCGTACCCGCTCCGGCGCGTCTGACCTGAGACGACGGGGAACGGCATCACCTTGTGAGGGAGTCATGCGAGCTGGCCAGGACGAACCGATCCGGGGCGCGAGCGCCCGACGCGTCGGCCGCCGCCGTGCGCTGGCAGCCGGGCTGCTCGCCGCCGCGATGGCCCTGACCGCCTGCACCAGCGGCGGCGGCGACAAGCCGTCGAGCTGGCAGGGCGGCGGCGACGGCGGCGAGAAGGCCCCGAAGGCGGCGGCGACCATCAGCGAGCCCGCCGCCGACGCCAAGGACGTACCGGCGTCCACCGCCGTCACCTTCACCACGAAGGAGGCGCAGGAGACCACAGTCGAGCTGAAGGACGCCGCCGGCAAGGTCGTCGACGGCACGCTCGCGGCGGACGGCGGGAGCTGGCTGCCGTCAGCGGCCCTGGAGTACGGGCAGACGTACACGGCGACCGTCACCGCGACCGGCGACGACGGCAAGCCCGCCACCGCCACCAGCACGTTCACCACGATGGCGAAGCCGGCCAAGCAGATCCGGGTCACCAGCTTCCTGGGCGACAACCAGGTGGTGGGTGTCGGCATGCCGCTGATCGTGAAATTCGGCCGGGCCATCCCGGAGGACTACCGCGACGACATCCAGCGCCGGATGACAGTCACCTCGAAGCCGGCCCAGGAGGGCATCTGGCACTGGGTGAGCCCGACCGAGGTGCGCTACCGGCCGAAGACGTTCTGGAAGGCCAACAGCACGGTCAGCTACAAGGTGCAGGCGGGCGGGCTGCCGCTGGGCGGCGGCTGGTACGGCCGGGCCGACCTCAGCGTCGACGTCAAGATCGGTCCGTCGTTCGTGATGACAGTCGACAACCGCACCAAGCGGATGACCGTCACCCGCGACGGCAAGGTGGTCAAGACCATCCCGGTGAGCCTGGGCAAGAAGAGCACCCCGTCCTCCAGCGGCACCATGGTGGTGATCGAGAAGCTCCGGCACACGGTCTTCGACACCATGGAGGAGCTGGGCCCGGAGGAGGGCTACCGCACCGAGATCGACTACGCCCAGCGGCTCACCTGGGGCGGCGAGTTCATCCACGCCGCGCCCTGGTCCGAGGGCGTGCAGGGCCGCACGAACGTGTCACACGGCTGCGTCAACGTCTCGATGAAGGAAGGGAACTGGCTGTTCGCCAACACCCGCATCGGTGACCCGATCACCGTGAAGGGCACCGAGCGCAAGCTCCAGAACGGCAACGGCTGGACCGACTGGAACATGAGCTGGGACGAGTACGTCAAGGGCAGCGCCCTGCCGTACGAGCCGCCGTCGGCCGACACCACGCCGGACGCCGGTACGCCCAGCGTCGAGCCGACCCCCTGACCCCGGCACACGACGAAGCCCCCTCCTGGAGGAGGGGGCTTCGTCGTGTGGGGTGACTGATGGGAATTGAACCCACGACAACCGGGACCACAACCCGGTGCTCTGCCAACTGAGCTACAGCCACCATGCTCGCCGCTCCGGTCGCCCGGGGCGGTGCGCGGACTAATCATAGCCACACTCCCGCCGACCCCGTCCACCGGGTTCGGCGGGGCCCTCAGAGCTGGGCGGCGATCGCCTTCGCGGCCTCGACGTCCGGCCCCGGCAGCGGCACGAACACGGTCCGCCGGTAGTACTCCAGCTCGCGGATGCTCTCCCGGATGTCGGCGAGCGCCCGGTGGGCCAGGCCCTTCTGCGGCTGCCCGAAGTACACCCGCGGGTACCAGCGCCGGCACAGCTCCTTGATCGAGGACACGTCGATCATCCGGTAGTGCAGGTGCGCGTCGAGCCGGGTCATGTCGCGGGCCAGGAAACCCCTGTCGGTGGCGATCGAGTTGCCGCACAGCGGGGCCGTACGCGGGTCCTTGACGTAGCTGGTCACGTAGTCGAGCACCATGTCCTCGGCCTCGGCCAGCGTCACCGTGGAGCGGCGTACCTCCTCGGTGAGGCCGGACTTGGCGTGCATGGTCCGCACGATCTCCGGCATGCCGTCGAGCGCCTCGTCGTCGGCGTGGATCACCACGTCGACGCCGTCACCGAGCACGTTGAGGTCGGGATCGGTGACGAGCGCGGCGACCTCGATCAGGGCGTCCCGCCGCAGGTCGAGCCCGGTCATCTCACAGTCGATCCAGACGAGAAGATCAGCCACCGGAACAGACTACGCGCCGCCGACCCGCCCGCGCCTCGGCCCGGTGGCCGAGGTGGACCGCTAGGGTTTCCTGCGTGCCAGCCGAACCCGTCGCCCCACCCGCCGTCGCCCGCGACGACGCGGGCGGGCGTACGGCTCGCCGGGTGCTCACGGTGCTGGCGCTGGCCGCCATCCTGCCGGCGCTCTACCTGCCCAACCTGCGCCACGACTACTACGACCAGAAGATCTACATGTCGGCGATGGACTGGTGGGCGGCCGGGCACCCGCTCTACGACTACGTCCAGCCGGACCGGGTGCAGGGCGCGCTCTACTTCACCTATCCGCCGTTCGCGGCGCTGCTGCTGGCGCCGTTCGGGTACCTGCGGCTCGGGGTGGCCATCGCCGCCTTCGCGGTGCTGACGGTGGCCGCCGTGGTGGTGACCACCCGCTGGCTGGTGCTGCCGGTGCTACGGCGGCACGATCTGCCGCGCGGGTTCGGCCTGACCGTCGCCGTGCTGCTGGTGCTGGCGGTGGAGAGCACGCGCGAGACGCTCACACTCGGGCAGATCAACATGCTGCTGGTGGTGCTGATCCTGGGCGACCTGCTGTTCGCCGTACCGCAGGGGCGGCGCTGGGCCGGTGTGGGCGTGGGCCTGGCCGCGGCGCTCAAGCTGTTCCCCGGCATCTTCGTGCTCTACCTGCTGGCCGCCCGGAAGTGGCGGGCGGCGGCCGTGGCGGCGGTGACGGCGGCGGTGGCCACGCTGCTGGCCGCGGCGGTCGCGCCGGGTGACTCGTGGCGGTTCTGGACGCACGAGCTGTGGGTGACCGACCGGGTGGGCCGCCCCGACTACACCGGCAACCAGTCGCTGTTCGGGCTGCTCAGCCGCCTGACTGCGCCGGCCGAGCCGGACCGGCTGCTGTGGCTGCTGCTCGTGCTGGCGGTGGCCGCGTTCGGCCTGTGGCGGGCGGCGCGCGCGGCCCGGGCGGGGGACGCGCTCGTGGGTCTCACAGTGACCGGGCTGGTGGGCGGGCTGGTCAGCCCGATCACCTGGATCCACCACCTGTACTGGTTCATCCCCGCTGTGGTGGTGCTCGTCGACGCGGCACTGGACGCCGATCCGGCGACGCCCGCCGGGGCCCGCCGTCGCGGCGGCCTCTTCGCGCTGGTCGCCGTCGTCGGCCTGCCGATCGTGTACGGGTTGGTGACGTTCCAGGACTGGGGTACCGCCATCGTGCACACGGACGATCCTGTCGACTTCGTCGTCCGCAACGTGTATGTGCTGCTCAGCCTGCTCCTGCTCGCGGTGCTGCCGATCCGCCGGCATGCGGGCGAGAAAACGATGGCCCGGACTGAACGGACACACCTCGCAACAAACGGCGATCAGCGCTAATCTGGTATCAACTACCTCAGTTTTCTCCCAGGTAGCACCGATCCCCCGGTGAAGAACGGCCCTCCGCGTCGGCAGCGCGGAGGGCCGTTCGGGTTTCCCGCCGTCAGTCCTTGTCGTCGGGGCACCGGCGGGGCGGGGCGGCGATCGCCGCACGGGTCCGCCCGCCGGCCCCGGAGCCCACCGCCACCAGGTGCCGCTCGGGTCGCGACACCGGGCCCGGCTGGCGGCCCAGGCCGCTCAGCGAGGTGACGCCGAGACGGCCGGCCAGCACCGGCACCTGATCCGGCTCGACCACGAAGACCACCTCACGCGGCCGCAGCGGGCGCAGCAGCACCGCCACGGCGAGGACCACCAGCAGCGTGCCGCCGGCCAGCAGCGCCCATGCCAGCCCGGGGAACCATCCGGCCCGCAGCTCGGCACGCATCCGCAGGTCGAGCCCGTCCGCGCCGTCCACGCGCATCACGACCAGGCTCAGCGACCGGCCGGACAGCTCCGCCGGGCTCCACTCCAGGGAGCCGACGCCCTCGCGTACCCAGAAGGGCTCCGTCATCGGCGCGGCGGTGGCGGCGCCGACGGTGGCCGGGTCGAGATCGACAGGCAGCGGGCCCCGGGTGACCGCGACGCGGCGCACGGTGCTGTGCGGGATGTCGGCCAGCCACCGTCGCACCTGGTCGGCCGGGGCGAGGCCGAGGAAGACCGGGCCGTCGTCGTCCCGCGCGGTCAGGTGCAGCCGGGCCTGTCCGGTACGCGCCAGCGGCAGGTCGGCGCGTAGCAACGCGTCCACGTCGGTCACCAGCACCGCGCGGGCCGGCGTGCGGACCGGCTCGAACCGGGCGCCGAAGCCGCCGTCCGGGTCGGCGTGCCGGGCGGCGAGCCAGAGACCTCCGCCCGCCAGCAGTGCCGGAATCCCCAACGCCAGCAGCACCATGCCGGCGATCGTGCGTACGAAACGCATTCGCGTCGTCCCTCTCGGTAGCCGATTACCCGGCCGACCTTACCGACGGGGGTCGGCCGATCGCCGGATATCGGCGGCACCGGGGCCGGAACGGCGACCGGCCCGGCGGATCGTTCCGCCGGGCCGGTGCGTGGCTCGCATTCAGGACTTCGCGACGGGCTCCCGCCGGGTACGCGCGAACGCCAGACCGCCGAGGGCCAGGCCGCCCAGTCCGGCGACCAGGCCGGCCACGCCGAGGGCGGTGGCCGCGCCGGAGCCGTCGGCGTCGTCATCGTCGTCGTCCGC
>NZ_JBXUOV010000130.1:0-16396 GCF_057196585.1 Micromonospora sp. ATLC20 | reverse complement strand
CAGAGGGGTAGACGCGCCACCGCCCGCGCGGGCGGGGGCGCCCGGCGGGGGCGAGCGCGAGGGCGAGGAGGCAGAGCGCGAGTACGGGGAGGTCGTCGCCGCCGGTGGCGAGGGTGAGCGCGCAGACGGGCAGGACTGTGGCGGCCTGGACGGCGCGCAGGACGGCGGCGTCGCGGCGGGGTGCGGCCGGGCCGCCGCCGGTGCGCAGCGTGGCGACGAGGGCGACGAGGGTGAGTGCGGTGACCACGGCGAACCAGACGCGCGAGTCGGTCCACCAGGCGTCCACGGCGGCGCGGGGCAGCCCGAACAGTGCCATGCCGGGCTGGTAGGGGGTGTAGCCGAGGAGTTGTTCGCCGGGAGGCAGGGCGGCGATGGTGTCGGGTCCGAGGTAGGGGGTGCCGTGTTCGGCGAGGCGGGCGCCGGCGTGTTCGACGACGATCACCTCCTCCTGGGCGCGGTCGGTGCGTCCGCCGGCGCGTTCGACGCTCTGCGTGACGATCGGCAGGAGCGCGGTGGCGGCCCAGGTTAGGCCGGCGACGGTCCAGCGTGCGGGCAGGCCGGCCAGGGGCGTGCCGGGGTCGCGGCGGCGGGCGAGCAGTTGGGTGGTCGCGGCGAGCGTGGCGAGGGCGTACCCGATGGTGGCGACGGCGCCCCAGGCGCGGTGCGGCGGCAGCGTGGAGGTGGCGGCGGTGATCGCGGCGAAGACGGTGGCGGCGGCGTAGAGGCCCAGGTCGAGGGCGAGGCCGCCGGCGGCGGTGTCGAGTGCCGACCAGCGGCGGGAGACGGGGGTTGCCGGGTCGGCGTGGGCGGTCACGCGGGCCAGTGTGGCAGACCGGCGGGGTGCCCCGGCCGGGTCAGGGTTGCCGGGCGTCGCTGGCGGCGGGGGGTGCCGGGCGGGTGCGGCCGGTGCGGCGGCCGGGGAGGCGGATGACGGCCCCGGTGTCGTGCAGTGCGGGTGCGAGTGCGCCGGTCCGGCCGCCGTGGCCGCGTTGGAGGGCGGCGAGGAGCGCGGCGGCGGGCAGTGGCCGGGCGAACAGGTGGCCCTGCCCGGCGGCGCAGCCGAGTTCCCAGAGCGCGCGGCGTTGCGGTTCGCTCTCCACGCCTTCGGCGACGACGGTGAGGTCGAGGCTGCGGCCGAGGTCGAGGGTGGAGCGGATGACGGCGGCGGCTTCGGGCGCGGTCTCCATGGCGCCGACGAAGCTGCGGTCGATCTTCAGTTCGTGTACGGGGATGCGGGAGAGCAGGGAGAGCGACGAGTATCCGGTGCCGAAGTCGTCGAGCGCGAGCCGGACGCCGGAGTCCCGCAGCCGGCTGAGGACGCGGTCGACGACGTCGAGTTGGCTGAGGGTGAGCGTCTCGGTCAGCTCCAGGACGAGCCGGTCCGGCGGGAGGTCGTGGGCGCGGAGCCGGGCCAGTACGGCGCCGGGGAAGCGGGCGTCGAGCAGGCTGCGCGGGGACACGTTCACCGAGACGGGCAGGTCGAAGCCGGCGGCGCGCCAGGAGCCGGCGGCGATGAGGGCCTGGTCGAGGATGGCCTCGGCGAACGCGGGGAGCAGCCCGGAGCGTTCCACCGCTTCGAGGAAGCGCAGCGGGTCGATGAGCCCGTGGGTGGGGTGGTGCCAGCGGGCGAGTGCCTCGGCGCCGATCACCTCGCCGCTGCCGAGGTCGACGATGGGCTGGAAGTTGACGGTGAACTCGTGGTCGGCGACGGCTCGGGGCAGTTCGCCGCCGAGGGTGAGCCGGCTCAGGTCGGCGGTGTCGCGGGCCGGCGCGTAGGTGGCGACGCGTTGGCCGGCGCGTTTGGCCTGGTACATGGCCACGTCGGCGCGGCGTAGCAGTTCGGCCATGCCGCCGGTGGCGGGGGCGACGGCGATGCCGCCGCTGGCTTCCACGCTGATCCGCATGCCGTCGAGGTCGAGCGGGTCGTGCAGCGCCGCGAGCAGGGCCTCGGCGCGGTGGGCGGCGACGGCGGGGGCGGGCAGGCCGCGCAGGAGCACGGCGAACTCGTCGCCGCCGAGCCGGGCGACCAGGTCGTCGGGGCGGGCCGCGCCGCGGAGGCGGTCGGCGACCTGGATCAGCACCTGGTCGCCGGCGCCGTGCCCGAGGGTGTCGTTGACTTCCTTGAAGTGGTTGAGGTCGATCAGCACCAGGGCGGTGACGCCGTCGGCGTGCCGGCTGGTGAGCTGGGCGCTGCCCTCGTCGAGCAGGTGCCGCCGGTTGGACAGGCCGGTGAGGGCGTCGTGGGTGGCGGCGTAGGCGTGGTCCTCGGCGATGCGGGCGAGTTCGGCGTACGCCTGGGCGTTGCGGACCGCGGTGCAGAGGGCGGAGGCGAAGGTACGCAGGGTGTACTGCTCGCGTTCGGAGAGCTCGACCGGGCCGGCGAACCGCAGCCGCAGCACGCCGACGTCGACCGTCTTGTCGTGGCCTTCGAGGCGGTTGGTGAGGACCGAACCCTCGATCGCGCTCGGCTCGCCGGCCGGGCCGCGGTAGGTGATGGCTCCTCCGACGCCGCGCACCACCAGTGCTTCCTCGCGTAGTTCGATTTCGACCTCGTCGGCGGAGAACAGCTCGGTCGCTTGTGTGACGGCTGTGGTGAGTACTCGATTTAGATCCACTACATTCAATGCGTCGGTCGTTCGGGCCAACCGTTGCCAGGCCTCCCGCTCGGCGCGATTACGAAGTCGGCTGGAGTAGGCGAGATGCAGGCTCAACACGAGCGGCGGCACGACGATCAGAAAGGTCGGGTCGATCCGGAGGATGAGCAGCGTGCACAGGATCACCGAGAAGCGGGCGAGCACAATCGCCAGCCGGAGGTCCAGCTGCTCCCGGAAGTGCTTGCGGATCGGTGTGCCGGTCGCGAAGGCGAGGACCGGGAAGGTGAGCAGTTCGTCGAGGACGACGACGGTCACGTAGGCCAGCACCAGGGCGGGCAGCGAGCGGTCGATGGGGCCTGACCAGGGCCAGGACCAGCCGGCGGCGATGAGGACGACGCCTCCGGCCGCGGCCAGCGTCATCTCCTTGGCGACGCCGAAGACCAGCTTGATCGGGGTGAGGCGACCGATCAGGCGGGTGATCGCGACACCCAGGCCGGTGGCGATGATGACCCATGGCACGGGTGCGACGGCAAGCCCGATCACGGAAGCCGCGTCCGTCCACGAGACGCCGTGAGTGGTGGCGCGAATGCGGATTCGCACATTCACCGTCGCGGCCACGGCTACGAGAAAGGCAATCGTGGCCGCGCGTGTGATGTTCTTCTGGGTGGCCAGGTCGCCGGCGGCGATCAGCCGGATACTGACCAGCGTGGCCAGGCCGGCCACAAACACGACGAGACCGACAAGCAGCAAGAGCCGCCGATCGGTCCCATTGTCGCGTGCGTGGGCGCGAGTCACGTGGTCTGCCTCCACCGCGCTCGTTCGTAGCGGTGCGTGTGCTCGTACTGTACGGCCCGCTCAGGCGCCCCGGAAGTTCGCTTCACAGCCAGTCGTGTCCGCGCATGGCCTCGCCCTTCGTTCGACCCCCAGAACCGGCGATCACCGGCCCATCCGACGTCGAACATGTTATGGCTTTTAGGCCGGGATACATCTATTAGATGTCCATATGCGCATATTGCGCCAATGCACCTGGTTCTTGTTACGCTCGGTCTTTGGCCGGAGACTGAACGCATATTCAGCGCGCGCTTTCAAGTGGGATTATCGAGCCCTCATCACCGGGTGTCTCTAGCCGTTCGGTTTCGTCCTTCCGTAACATCCGCCACGACAACTCACAGAAAAAGCGCCGTTGCTCTCCGGCATCGGAAGTCCTGTGGTGAATCGAGTGCTATCTTCCGTAAGTCTGCATTTCGTATAGTCCACACGGTTGCGAGTAATTTCGATTGGCGCGCGCCGCGCGGGGGGAACAGTTGGTGGATATCCGGCTGCTGGGTGTGCCGGAGGTGTGGCAGGGAGCGGCCCCACTACCGCTCGGCACGCCCAAGCAGCAGACGGCGCTGGCGGTTCTGGTGCTGCACGGCGGCCAGCTGGTCACCGTCGACACGCTCGTCGACGAACTGTGGCCCGACGACCCACCCCGCTCCGCCTTGGCGAACGTGCGGACGTACGTGGGCAACCTTCGGCGGACGTTCGATCGACACCACGGCCCGAACCTGGTTCGGCTCTCCGGCGGCTATCGCCTGGACGTGGACGACGAGCGGGTGGACGTGCGTCGTTTCGAGCACCTGACCGGTGAGGCGGCGTCGGCCTGGTCGGACGGGCGGCACGAACGTGTTGACGAGCTGCTCGGCCAGGGCGAACGTCTGTGGCGCGGTCCTCTGGTGGCCGGCCTGCGGGTGGGGCCGGTTCTGACGGCCCGCCGGGCGGCACTGGAGGAGCAGCGGCTGGCGGCGATCGAGCTTCGTGCCCGGCTCGATGTCGCACTCGGCCGCACCAGAGCGGCCATCGCGCTACTCACCGACCACGTGAACAGCCATTGCTACCGGGAGCAGGCGTATGTGCTGCTGGCCAGTGCGCTGAAGGCGGACGGGGACGCGGGCGGTGCGCTCGCCGTCATCCAACGGGCCGAGTCGATTCTCATCAGGCAACTCGGCGTGGAGCCGGGAACCGAACTGCTCAGTCTGCGGAGGTCGTTACTGGGCCGGACCGCGGGGCACTCGCCGTCCGCCGCCAGGAAGGGCGGTCCTGAGCGGGGAGGCGCGGTCACCTCGAGCGCGCGGCGGGTGCACCCTCGCCACCTTCCGCGGAACACCGCTGATTTCATCGGACGGCGAGAACTCGTCGAACGGATGCTGGCGGAGATCGGAGCGTCGGGTGAAGAAGCACCGACCGTACGTGTGATCGACGGCATGGCGGGCAGCGGCAAGACCCTCTTCGCGCTTCACCTGGCGCACCTACTCCGCGACCGGTACCCGGACGGGCAACTCTTCATCGATCTGCGGGGGCACACCGAGGGAGCGCCGGTCGAGCCGGGCGATGCCCTCACTGTGCTGCTTCGCCAACTGGAGGTACCGGCCGGCCGGATCCCCAGTGATCACGAGGAACGGGCCGAGTTGTGGCAGCGCGAGCTGCGGGGTCGCCGCGTCGTCCTCGTGCTGGACAACGCGGCCGACGGGCAGCAGGTGCGGCCGCTCCTGCCCGTCGGTTCAGGGTCGGCGGTGCTGGTGACCAGTCGTCGGCGGCTGTCGGTGAGCGACATCGGTCCGCCCGTCTCGCTTCCCGTGATGACCCCCGACGAGGCGGTGGAACTCCTGGCACGCACCGCCGGTACGGAGCGGATCAGCAAGGAACCGGATGCCGCGACGGAGGTGGCTCGCCGCTGCGGCCATCTGCCGCTGGCCGTCCGGCTGGCCGGCGGATGGCTGGCCCACCGGCCGGCCTGGCGAGTCGCCGACCTGGCTCGACGGCTGGAGGCCGGCGGCACCGTGCTGCGGCGGTTGGCGGTGGAGCAGCAGACCGTCGCCGGCGCCTTCTCGGCCTCCTACGAGCACCTGAGCGAACCCGTGAAATGGTTGTTCCGGCTGATCGGCCTGCACCCGGGCGACTCCTTCGACGCGCGCATGGCCGCCGCTCTCGCCGCTCTCCCGCTCGACCGGACGGAACGGATGCTGGACGACCTCCTCGACCAGCACCTGATCGAGGAGGTCACTCCGGGGCGCTACCGGATGCACGATCTGATGCGTCAGTACTCGGCCGAACTCTTCCGTGAGTCGACGGATCCCGCGCAGCGCCGCCAGGCGGGCAATCGCCTGCTCGACCACGTCCTGCACCAGGTGGCGGTCCGGGCAAGCTCCCTGGACCAGCAGGTACTGACCACCCACCTGCGCCTCGGGGCGCCGCTCCGCGCCGACCTGATCAATGAGAGCGACAAATCGGACATCGAATGGTTGGAGCAGGAGCGGCTCAACCTCATCGCGCTGATCAGATTCGCCCTCCGGGAAGAGGGGCACTCGGAATACGCCTGGCGCCTGGCACGGGCCATGTGGCGGTTCTGCTACATGCGGGGGTACTTCGGTGACATCGTCGCCACCCACCAGACGGGCCTCACCGCTGCCGAGCGCAGCGGTGACCGTGCGGCACAGGCTGTCATGCACAACTACCTGGCATCCGCGTACACCCGGACCGGCAGCTACCTGGACTCGCTGCGTCACCTCGAGGTGGCGGTGTCCATCTCCCGCGACCTGCACGACCGGCGCAACGAGCACCGTTACCGGGCGAACCTCGTGGTCGTCCACTGGCTCACGGGAAGCTCCGAGCGGTCGGTGAGTCTGGGACGGCAGTTGCTCCGGGAGGACACGCGGGGCGCGGTCGACCCGATCGTGGCCCTGCCCAACCTCGGGTACGCGCTGATCGCCGTCGGGCGGTATCCCGAAGCGCTCCGCGCCCATCGGCAGCACCTCTTCCTGGCTCGGTGCCAGGGCAACTGGTTTCACATGTCCAACGCGCTCGGCCACATCGCCTCGGTGGAGAACCGCCTCGGAAACCACCGCAAGGCGGCCCGTCTGATCGTGGCATCACTCCGGCTGCGCGAGCAGAACGGGCACCGGTTCGGTGAGGCGGAGGCTCGCAACGAACTCGGTATCGCGTACCGGCATCTGGGCCGGCTCGCAGAGGCGCGAAGCCAGCACGAACTGGCTCTCGACCTGGCGAGGGACTCGAGTGACCGGCATGTGCAGGCGGCGGCGTCGAACGACCTCGGCCTGACACTGGCCGCGGCCGGACACGTCGACCAGGCCGTCTCCGCGCACCGTGAAGCCCTCGGCCTGGCCAGCCGCATCGCGCATCCCTACGAGCAGGGACGCGCCCTGAGTGCCCTGGCCGGTCATCTGGCCGGAACGGACGCCGCCGAAGCGGACCGCTACCGGCAGCGCGCGTTGGCGATCTTCGAGCGGATGGGTGCGCCCGAGCGCCACGAACTCCGCCGACAGCTCGCCGAGACCCCGGCCTGAACGGGCTTATCGATTTCTTATCGCGGCGTTCGTTAGCGTCCCGGGCATCGGCCACGGGGAGGGTTCACCGCCAGCGGACCCGGTCGAACGAGGCCACCACCGTCAGTTCCCCCCAGCGAATCGGCGGTGGGCAGGTGAGGGAGGGGCGTCGTGCACGCGCACCCGACACGACGCTCCTCCCCGCCGCCGGCCGGAGCACCCGCGGCGTCGTACCCGGCGGATAGGGTCGGGCCGTGACCGAACCCGCGCAGCTCACCCACGTCGACCCGGCCGGTGCGGCCCGGATGGTCGACGTCTCCGCCAAGCCGGTCTCGGGCCGGCTCGCGGTCGCCGCCGGCCGCCTCCGCACCACCGCCGAGGTGGTGGAGTTGCTGCGCCGCGACGGCCTGCCCAAGGGCGACGCGCTCGCCGTCGGCCGGCTCGCCGGCATCATGGGCGCCAAGCGCACCCCTGACCTGATCCCGCTCTGCCACCCGATCGCGCTGCACGGCGTCACAGTCGACCTCGACCTCACCGCCGACACGGTGGAGATCACCGCCACTGCGAAGACCGCCGACCGCACGGGCGTCGAGATGGAGGCGCTGACCGCGGTGGCGGTCGCCGGGCTGGCGCTGGTCGACATGGTGAAGGCGGTCGACCCGGCCGCGTCGGTGGACGCCGTCCGGGTGCTCCGCAAGGAGGGCGGCAAGACCGGCGAGTGGGTCCGGCCGGAGGACCGGCCGTGATCCGGGCCCGGGTGATCGTGGCCTCGAACCGGGCCGCCGCCGGGGTCTACGAGGACACCAGCGGCCCGCTGCTCGTGACCGGGCTGCGGGAGCTGGGGTGCGAGGTCGACGCGCCGGTGGTGGTGCCGGACGGCGAACCGGTCGGCGACGCCCTGCGCGCGGCCCGCGCCGACGGCGTCGACGTGGTGCTGACCAGCGGCGGCACCGGCATCACCCCGACCGACCGCACACCCGACGTGACCCGTGCGCTGCTCGACTACGAGATCCCCGGCATCGCCGAGGCGATCCGCGCGCACAGCCGCGACACAGTGCCGACGGCGGCGCTGTCCCGGGGCCTGGCCGGGGTGGCCGGCCGGACGCTCGTGGTCAACCTGCCCGGTTCACGCGGCGGCGCCCGGGACGGACTGGCGGTGCTCGGGCCGATCCTGCGGCACGCCGTCGACCAGCTTCGCGGCGGCGACCACTGAACCCGCGAGGCACGTGCCCCGGCGTTAGGCTCGCCGGATGAGCACGGAAACCGAAGCCGCCGCGGCCGAGGCGGGCACGCCACCACCGGCCGGGTGGGAGGAGGCCCGCTCCCGGGTGTACGCGGTGGGCCTGTCCGCCGCGCTCCCCGCGGTCGCCCGGCCGCTGGCCGAGGCCGACGGGCACACCCTGGCCGAGCCGCTGACCACGCGTACCGACCTGCCAGCGTTCCCCACCTCCAGCGTGGACGGCTGGGCGGTGCGCGGCGCGGGGCCGTGGCGCGTCGCCGGGCGGGTGCTCGCCGGGCAGACCGCACCCCCGCTGGAGGCCGACGGCAGCACCGTCGAGATCGCCACCGGCGCGATGGTCCCCGAGGGCACGACGGCGATCCTGCGGATCGAAGAGTCGGCGCGGACGGCGGACGGCCTGGTGGCCGGCACGCCTCGCCCGGCGCCGGAGTGGCGAGAGCCGGGCGAGGAGGCGTCCCTCGGGGAGGAGTTGCTGCCCGCCGGCACGCCGGTGGACCCGGCGGTGATCGGCCTGGCCGCCTCCTGCGGGCACGACACGCTGCGGGTCCGCCGCCCACCCCGGGCCGCGCTGCTGGTCTTCGGCGACGAGTTGCTCACCTCGGGTCCGCCCGGCGCGGGCCGGGTCCGTGACGCGCTCGGCCCGTCGGTGCCGGCCTGGCTGCGCCGCTACGGCTGCCAGGTGCGCGCCGCCGACGTGGTCGGCCCGGTCGCCGACACGCTGCCCGCGCACGTGGCGGCGCTGCGGGGCGCGCTCGCCAACGCCGACCTGGTCTGCACGACCGGTGGCACCATGCACGGCCCGGTCGACCACCTGCACCCGACGCTGGAGGCGCTCGGCGCCGACTACGTGGTGAACACCGTGGCGGTGCGTCCGGGCTTCCCGATGCTGCTGGCCCGGCTGGTGGACGGCGACGGGCGGGTGCGGTTCGTGGCCGGTCTGCCCGGCAACCCGCAGTCGGCGGTGGTGGCGCTGGTGTCGCTCGTCGCGCCCCTGCTCGCCGGTCTCACCGGCCGGCAGATGCCGGTGCTGCCGCACGTGACGCTGGCCGAGCCGATTCCCGGGCGCGGCGACTACACCCATCTGGCGCTGGCCCGCTGGGACCGCGTCGCCGGCACCGCGTACCCGGTGCGGCATGTCGGCTCGGCGATGCTGCGCGGGCTGGCCGGCGCGGACGGGTTCGCGGTGATCCGGCCCGGCACGAGCGGCGCGGCCGGCGACCGGGTGCCGCTCGTGCCGCTGCCGCTGACCCCCGGGGAGCGGTTCGGGTGAGCGCGACGAACGAACCGACGGGAGACGTCGTGACAGTGGAAGCAGGCGCGGTGCTCGGCGCGGTGACCGACCGGCCGCTCGACCTGGCCGAACACGAGGCGGCGGTCGCCGACCGCCGGGCCGGCGCGGTGGTGTCCTTCCAGGGCGTGGTCCGCGACCACGACCACGGGCGGGCGGTCACCCGGCTGGAGTACGAGGGCCACCCCACCGCCGAGGCGGTGCTGCGCGAGGTGGCGGCCGAGATCGCGGCCGACCCGCAGGTGTACGCGGTGGCGGTGTCGCACCGGATCGGCCCGCTGGAGATCGGGGACGTGGCGCTGGTGGCGGCGGTCAGCACGGCGCACCGCGCGGCCGCGTTCGCCGCCTGTGCCCGGCTGGTCGACGAGGTGAAGGCGCGGCTGCCGATCTGGAAGCGGCAGGTCTTCGACGACGGCACCGAGGAGTGGGTGAACTGCCCCTGAACCGGCTGGCTCAGCGTCGGCCGGCGAGCGCGGCGGTGCGGCCCAGCCGCTCGTGGTAGAACGCCGGCTCGGCGCCGGGACGCCACGGCAGCGCCGCGACGAGCACGATCAGCGCGATGGCCAGGGAGTTCTCCATCAGCGCGCCGAACAGGCCGTCCTGGTAGTGGGACACCTCGGGGAGTTGGTGCTCGTACGGCCAGATCGGTGAGATCAGGAACAGCAGGTAGAGCCCGAGCGCCCCGACGCCGTGGCGCAGGCCGGTCAACGTCGGGTACCAGATCGGTGGGCGCAGTGCCGGCACACCGTTTGCCGAGGGGCCGCCGGTGCCGCGCAGCGGCAGGCCGCGGCTGGCTTCGCGGCGGCGTACCGCGGCGTCGGCCAGCACGATGATCGCCGGGATGACCCAGATCAGGTGGTGCGACCAGGAGATCGGGCTGATCACGTTGGCGGTGAGCCCGACCAGCGTGAACGCGGTCAGCTCGTCGCCGTCGGCGCGGGCGCTCATCGCCCGGGACAGGCCCAGCGCCAGGATCAGCACCGAGAACGCCAGCCAGAGCAGGCCGGGCGTCTCGATCGAGTCGTAGAGCCGCGCCAGCAGACCGGCGAGGGACTGGTTGGCGGTCATGTCCGCCGCGCCGACCCGCTCGGTCTGCCAGAGCACGCCGGTGAAGTACGCGCGGGACTCCTCACCGAGCACACCGAACGTCGCGATGGTCACGCCGATCGTGGTGCCCACAGCGGTGAGCGCGGCCCGCCACTGCCGGGTGAGCATCAGGTACGCCACGAACAGCGCCGGGGTGAGCTTGACCGCTGTGGCGAGCCCGATGCCGACACCGGCCCAGGCACCGCTGTAGACGAACCGGGCCAGCGGCGAGTCGGCCGTCTCGTAGTGGGTGCCCCGCTTGGCCCGCCAGCGCAGGCCCACCATGTCCGCCATGATCAGCGCGAACAGCAGCAGGTTCACCTGCCCGTAGCCGAGCGTCTCCCGGGACGGCTCGATGGCCACGGCGAGCGGGGTGGCGATGCCGACGGTGAACCAGAGCGGCCAGCCGAGGCGGTCCACGATGGGGCGTAGCAGCGCGGCGAGGACGACGGCGAGCGCGCCGATGCTGGCGAGCGCGTTGACGAAACCGGCGCCGTCCACCGGCAGCCACGTCATCGGCAGCATGACCAGCGCGGCGAACGGCGGGTAGGTGAAGCCCAGCGTGGTCGACGGTGCGACGAAGTCGTACAGCTCGTTGCCGCCGGCCCACCACAGCACCGCGCCGTGGTAGATCTTCATGTCGAAGAAGTTGTACGGCCGTCCGAAGGCGCCGATGGCGAGCCACGCGGCGTACGACACGGCGGCCACGACACCGAGACGCATGATGATCCGGCGGTCGACGCGGGAGATCGGGGCGAGGCGGTTGGTCCGTCTACCGACTGTCGCCGGCATGGCGTGGCCACCCCCGTACCAAGATCGTCGTACCCGTCCAGGTCCAGAACGGAGCCTAGAACGGCGCCTCACGTTGCTGCCTCCCGCGTTACGCGACCGTGTCCGATCCCACACGTGTTTTTGACATTTCCACCGCGTTAACGGGTCTCGGACGGTTCAGGTGATTGGTGGCCTTGCGGGGGGTGGTGGCCGTACGAAAACGCTTGTCAGCCGGGCATGCGGCGGGCGGCCGCCGCGGAGCGTACGGCGATCTTCGCCTCGCGACGAGCGGTGCGGACCGCGCGCTCGACCGACCGGCGTGAGTGGTCGATGCGGTGGCCGGCGCGCCAGCGCAGGCCCGGCTTGCCCTCGGTGTCGGCGGCGGCGAGGAGGAGGCCACCGAGCAGGCCGAGGTTCTTCAGGAAGTGGACCTGGTTGTTGTTGCGCGCGGCCGGGTCCTCGTTGTTCCAGAAGGCGTGGCCGGCGGCGGTGGTCGGGATCAGGGAGCCGGCGAGCACCAGCGCGGCCGGGCGGGTGAACCGGCCGGTGGCGAGCATCAGGCCGCCGACGAGCTGGGTGGCGGCGTTGGCCCGGATCAGCGAGACCGTGTCGGTGGGGATGCGGGGGTGCACGTTCCGGATAAGCGGGGCGACCTTCCCGGTGACCGGTTCCGCGGCCTGCACCAGGCGTTCCGGGTTGCGCAGGTTACGGGCGCCGCTGACCACGAAGATGCCGCTCAACATGACTCGGGCGAGGGAGCGCACGGGCTTCATGGCTCAGTCTTACCCCGTCGGAGGCGTCGTCATCCCCGCAACACACGAAAGGTATCGGCCGACGTGGACGTCCGAACGGTATCGATTTCAGCGACCGTCGCGGATGGACCGGTCGCGTTCGGTAAGGTCGCGCGGGTGACGACGCTGCGACTGCGCCCGGAGGGCCCCGCCGACGAGGCGCCGGTGGCCCGGGTGCTGGCCGCCGCCTTCGCCCGCCCCGACGTGGCCACCCCACCGGAGGTCGGCCTGGTCGAGGAACTGCGGCACAGCCCGGCGTGGATTCCGGAGCTGGCCATGGTCGCCGAGTACGGCGGCGAGGTGGTGGCGTACGCGCTGCTCACACGCGTCGGCGTGCGCACCGAGCGCGGCACCTGGCCGGCGCTGGCCCTGGGTCCGGTGGCGGTGGCGCGGCACCGGCAGCGGCTGGGGCACGGCACGGCGGCGGTGCAGGCGGCGCTGGACGCCGCGACGGAACTGGGCGAGCGGCTGGTGGTGGTGCTGGGCGACCCGGCCTACTACCGGCGGTTCGGGTTCGGCAGGGCGGACCGGCTGGGCCTGACCAGTCCCTGGTCCGGGCTGGGGGAGCCGTGGCAGGCGCTGGTGCTGCCGCCGTCGGCGAGCGGCGAGCCGTCACCGCCGGCCGGCGAGGTGGTCTTCCCGCCACCGTGGTCGCGGGTCTGAGGCCGTTTCACGAGCAGCGGTCAGGCGGGCTGGGTACGCAGGTAGCGGCCGAAGTGCGGCACGGTGAACGCCACCGTTCCCCGCTCGCCGGAGTAGATCAGCCCCTTTTTGATCAGCGCGTCGCGCGCCGGGGAGAGGCTGGCCGGCTTGCGGCCGAGCGCGCGGGCGATCTCTGCGGTCGGCACCGCCGCGTCCATGTCGTCCCGGCCGCCCTCCTCACCGTCCACCAGCGCGAGCGTGGCCATCGCGCGCATGTACTCGCGTTCGGCGGGCGTGGCCCGCTCGAACCGGGAGCCGAAGAACCCCACCGCCAGTTCGGCCTCCGCCTCGGGCGCGGCGACCCGGACGTCCGCCGCGGTGATCGGGGAGCGGGGCGCGTGGTCCCAGGTGGCCTTGCCGTACGCCTGGACGAAGTAGGGATAGCCACCGGACTTCTCGTAGAGCAGGTCGAGCGCCTTCTGCTCGTACTCGACCTCCTCGCGCTCGGCCGGCGCGCAGAGCGCCTGGTCGGCGGCGATCCGGTCGAGCCGGTCGATGCGCTGGTAGCGGTAGAGCCGCTCGGAGTACGACTTGGCGGCGCTGAGCACGGCCGGCAGGTGCGGCAGGCCCGCACCCACGACGATGAGCGGCGCGCCGAGCTGGGAAAGCTCGTGGCAGGCGGCGCAGAGCGCGGAGACGTCCTCGGCGCCGACGTCCTGCATCTCGTCGATGAAGATCGCGATGCCGGTGCCGACGTCGGTGGCGACCGCCGCCGCGTCGCTGAGCAGCTCGACCAGGTCGATCTCGATGTCGCCGGAGTCGGCGCGCCCGCTGCTCGCCGGTACGTCGATGCCGGGCTGCCAGCGGTCGCGCAGCTTGGGTGCCACCCCGCCCCGCCCGGTGGGGGTGGAGCGTTGCGCGAACGCCTTGAGGACGCCGAGGAACGCGTCGATCCGGTCCGGTGCGCGGTGCCGGGGTGCCAGTTCGCGGACCGCCATGTGCAGCGCGGCGGCGATCGGGCGGCGCAGCGACTGGTCCGGCCGGGCCTCGATCTTGCCGGTGCCCCAGAGGTGGTTGATCGCCTCGGAACGCAGCGTGTTGAGCAGGACCGTCTTGCCGACTCCCCGCAGGCCTGTGAGCATCAGGCTGCGTTCGGGGCGACCGCGGGCGATCCGTTCCAGCACCACGTCGAAGACGTCCAGTTCCCGCCCCCGCCCGGCGAGTTCGGGCGGGCGCTGGCCGGCGCCCGGAGCGTACGGGTTGCGGACCGGATCCACGAATCGCACAGTATCGGGTTCTCTAGCGACCAGGCTAGATGCGCGTAGAGGCAGCTACCGCGTGTCGGCCTCGATACAAAACTAGGGCTGTCTAGCATCCACGCTAGACAGCCCTAGTTTTGGTTACCGACAGGCGGACAGGGTCAGCGGCGCTTCAGGCAGAGCACGAAGTCGAGCGTGTCCAGCTCGCTGTCGAAGAAGTACCAGTCGGTGTAACCGGCCACCTTCCCGCACTTCGCCTCCGCGTCCTTCTTGCCGCTCGTCGCACCGTCGATGCGGCGCAGCACCTCGTACGTCTTCGGGGCGCAGTCGGCGATCACCAGCTTCGGCTGGCCGCCGCCACCCTCGTTCGCCACGCACTGGCCCGCCTTGACGAACCGCGGATCGGTCGAGGAGGCCGGGGCCGCCGTAGTGGGCGTCGCGTCGGCCGGTTCGCTCGGCGGCACGGCGTCGCCGGTCGGATCCGCGGCCGGCGGGGTGGCGGCTGTCGTACCGCCGGTCGGGGTCTGCTCGTCCCGGCCCAGCATCCAGTACGCCCCGGCGCCGCCCAGCAGCAGTACGGCCAGCACGATCACCACCACCAGCAGCGGACCCTTCCCGCGCTTCGGCGGCGTCGGCTCGGCGTACGGGGGCTGACCGGCCCCGTACTGCGACCCGGAATAGGGGTCACCCGGATGGCCCTGCTGCGGGGACCAGGCCGGGCCCGGCTCGAAGCGCTGCGTCGGTGGCCCGTACTGATCGGCCGGCGGGCCGTACTGCTGGGTGGGCGGGCCGTACTGGTCGGGCGGGCCGTACTGGTCGGCGGGCGGGCCGTACGGCTGCGCGCCCGGAGGGCCGTACCGCGGATCCGGCTGCGCGGCGTAACGCGGGTCGCCCTGCGGGGCGTAGCGGGGATCGGGCTGCGGGGCGTAGCCGTCGTCGGGCCGTCCCCAGGGGTCGGGAGAGCCGCCACCCGGTGGACCGAAGTTCGACATGAACGCCTCCTGCGTACGCCAGTGCTGAGAGGCCGGCCACCAACTGGGGACGCCGACGCCGTGGCCACCGTAGCGTGGACAGACGATGAGCTCACGCCCCACGAGTGCGACGAACGTCGTCGATTCCGCGACGCCGCCGGCCCGCACCGCGCTGATCTGGACCGCACTCGTGCTGGTCTACCTGCTCTGGGGCTCGACCTACCTGGGCATCCGGGTAGCCGTCGAGTCCCTGCCGCCCCTGATCTCCGCGGCTATGCGGTTCTCCGGCGCCGCCGTGGTGCTCGCCGTGGTGCTGCGCCTGCGGCGCGGGCCCGGCGCGTTGCGGGTGCCTCCGCGCCGGCTCGGTTCCGCCGCGCTGATCGGCGTGCTGCTGCTCGCCGGCGGAAACGGGCTGGTGGTCCTCGCCGAGTCGGGTCCGGCCGGCGCCGCGGTTCCCTCGGGCGTGGCCGCGCTGCTGGTGGCCACCGTGCCGCTGCTGGTGGTGATGCTGCGGACCGTGGGCGGGGACCGGCCGCGACCGTGGACGTTCCTCGGGGTGGCGCTCGGGTTCGCCGGCCTCGTCGTGCTGGTGCTGCCCCGCGACGGGGTGGACGGCGTGCCGGTGGCCGGCGCGCTGACGGTGGTCGGGGCCGCCACGAGCTGGTCGGTCGGCTCGTACCTGTCCGGGAAGATCCTGATGCCCGCCGACCCGTTCGTGGCCACCGTCTACGAGATGGTCGCCGGCGCGGCGGTGCTCGCGCTCGTCGGCGTGGCCCGGGGTGAGCTGCGCGGCTTCTCCTTCGCGGACGTGACCGGACGGTCCTGGGCGGCGATGGCCTACCTGATGGTGGCCGGTTCGCTCGTCGCCTTCACCGCGTACGTCTGGCTGCTCGCCCACGCGCCGATCTCCCTGGTCTCCACGTACGCGTACGTGAACCCGGTGGTCGCGGTGGCACTCGGCGCGTTGTTCGTCGCCGAACCGATCACCTCGCAGGTGCTGATGGGCGGCGCGGTCATCGTGGTCGGCGTCGCGGTGGTGGTGAGCACCGAGCGTCCCCGCCGGTCCCCGCCACCAGCCGTCGACGGGACGGCCGGGGAGTCGGCCGGGCGGTAGCGTCCCGGCCCGTGTCGGCGCTGCTGGTGACGGGGATCGCGCTGCTCGGTGCGGCGGCCGGGTGGGCGGCGGTGCCGGTCAGCCGGTCGCTCGTCACGGTGCCCCCTGGCGGCGCTCCGGGCCGGAGCACGCTCGCCCTGGTCGGCGTCGTGGTGTTCGGCGGGCTCGCCGCCACCAGGGGCGATGACCCGGCACTGCCCGCGCTGCTGCTGGTCGCCGCCGCCGGGCTGGTCCTCGCGGTCACCGACCTGACCGCGCTGCGGCTGCCCGACCCGCTCGTCGGCGTGGTCGCGCTCGGCGGCGGGCTCGGCCTGACCG
>NZ_JBXUOV010000129.1:0-16751 GCF_057196585.1 Micromonospora sp. ATLC20 | reverse complement strand
GCCGCCGCCAGCGGGTCGCCGCCGGCCACCCGCTCGGCCGCGGCGAGCGCCGCCGACCCCTCGGGGGTACGCAGCGCGGCGAGCTGGTCGAGATCCACGCGCTCATTCTCCCGGCCCGGTTCCGGCGCGACACGGAGGGCGACGCGTTGGCACTCTCCTTGACGGAGTGCTAGCCGAGGAATAACCTGCGATTAGCACTCTCACCCTGAGGGTGCCAACGCCCGAGCCTCGTGCCCGGGGGTTGAGCGCCAGGCGGACCGGCACCCGCGACGACGGCCCCGCCCGGTGGCATGTGGCAGATTGACGCTGGTCGGCGTGCCGGCCGGCAACGACACCAAGTACCCGGGAGGGTATGCCCGTGACTACCGCGACCAAGGTTGCGATCAAGCCGCTCGAGGACCGCATCGTGGTCCAGGCGAACGAGGCCGAGACCACCACCGCCTCGGGCATCGTGATCCCCGACACCGCCAAGGAGAAGCCGCAGGAGGGCACCGTCCTCGCTGTCGGCCCGGGCCGGATCGACGACAAGGGCAACCGCGTGCCGATCGACGTGAAGGTCGGCGACACCGTCCTCTACTCGAAGTACGGCGGCACCGAGGTCAAGTACGCCGGCGAGGAGTACCTGGTGCTCTCCGCCCGCGACGTCCTCGCGGTCATCGAGAAGTAAGCAACCGATCAGTGTCGTTGCCCCGGTCCGGCTCGCCGGGCCGGGGCAACGTCGCTTCGAAGGGATACTGATGGCGAAGATCCTCAGCTTCTCGGACGACGCCCGGCACCTGCTCGAGCACGGTGTCAACGCCCTCGCGGACGCGGTGAAGGTCACCCTCGGCCCGCGCGGGCGCAACGTCGTCCTGGACAAGAAGTTCGGTGCGCCCACGATCACCAACGACGGCGTGACCATCGCCAAGGAGATCGAGCTCACCAACCCGTACGAGAACCTCGGCGCGCAGCTGGTCAAGGAGGTGGCGACCAAGACCAACGACGTCGCCGGCGACGGGACCACCACCGCCACCGTGCTGGCCCAGGCCATGGTCCGTGAGGGCCTGCGCAACGTGGCCGCCGGCACCAACCCGACCGGCCTGAAGCGGGGCATCGACGCGGCGGCCGCCAAGGTCTCCGAGGCGCTGCTCGGCAAGGCCGTCGAGGTCTCCAGCAAGGAGTCGATCGCGCACGTCGCGACCGTCTCCGCGCAGGACGCCGCCATCGGTGAGCTGATCGCCGAGGCGATGGAGAAGGTCGGCCGCGACGGTGTCATCACCGTCGAGGAGGGCTCCGCGCTCACCACCGAGCTGGAGGTGACCGAGGGGCTCCAGTTCGACAAGGGCTTCATCTCCCCGAACTTCGTCACCGACCTGGAGGCGCAGGAGGCGGTCCTGGAGGACCCGTACATCCTGATCACCACCCAGAAGATCTCGGCGATCGAGGAGCTGCTGCCGCTGCTGGAGAAGGTTCTCCAGAACAACAAGCCGCTGCTCATCGTCGCCGAGGACGTCGAGGGCCAGGCCCTGTCCACGCTCGTGGTGAACGCGCTGCGCAAGACCGTCAAGGTCTGTGCGGTCAAGGCTCCCGGCTTCGGCGACCGCCGCAAGGCGATGCTCCAGGACATGGCGATCCTCACCGGTGCCGAGCTGGTCGCCCCGGAGCTGGGCTACAAGCTCGACCAGGTCGGCCTGGAGGTGCTGGGCACCGCCCGCCGCGTCGTGGTCGACAAGGAGAACACCACTGTCGTCGACGGTGGCGGCCAGGCCGCCGAGGTCGCCGACCGGGTCGCGCAGATCCGTAAGGAGATCGAGGCCTCCGACTCCGAGTGGGACCGGGAGAAGCTGGCCGAGCGGCTGGCGAAGCTCTCCGGCGGCATCGCCGTGATCAAGGTCGGCGCGGCCACCGAGGTCGAGATGAAGGAGCGCAAGCACCGCATCGAGGACGCCATCGCCGCGACCAAGGCCGCGGTCGAGGAGGGTACGGTCCCGGGTGGCGGCGCCGCCCTGGCCCAGATCCTGCCGGCGCTCGACGACGACCTGGGCTTCACCGGTGACGAGAAGGTCGGCGTCTCGATCGTGCGCAAGTCGCTCGTCGAGCCGCTGCGCTGGATCGCCCAGAACGCCGGCCACGACGGCTACGTGGTGGTGCAGAAGGTCGTCGGCCAGGACTGGGGCTACGGCCTCGACGCCGCCACCGGCGAGTACGTCGACCTGGCCAAGTCCGGCATCATCGACCCGGTGAAGGTGACCCGCAACGCGGTCAGCAACGCCGCCTCGATCGCCGGCCTGCTGCTCACCACCGAGAGCCTCGTGGTGGAGAAGCCGGCCGAGCCGGAGCCGGCCGCCGGTGGGCACGGCCACTCGCACGGCCACGGCCACCAGCACGGCCCGGGCTTCTGACCCGAGTAGTACGCCCCGACGTCAGGGCACACCGCCGACCCGGTGGTGTGCCCTGACGCGTATGTCCTTACGGAACGCTGACGGAATTGGCAGCCGGCCCGGCGGGTCGACCAGACTGGATGCCGTGAGCACCCTCTCCCGCCGCCGCGCGGCACTCGCCGGTGTCGTCGCCGCAGTGGTGGCACTCGGCACCGCCGAACCCGTGGCGGTCCTGACCGGTCCCCGGTCCGCGCCGCTCGTCGCCGTCGGCGGACTCGTCGTCGACCTGGTGCCCGAGCCGCTCAAGCAGTTCGCCATCGACGTCTTCGGCACGTACGACAAGATCGCCCTGCTGGTCGGGACGGCGTTGCTGCTGGCCGCCTTCGGGGCGCTGCTCGGCCTGGCGGCGGCCCGGCGGCTGGTGATCGGCCTGGCCGGCGTCGCCGCGTTCACGGTGCTCGGCGTCGCCGCCGCGCTGACCCGGGCCGGCGCGGACGTGTTCGACGCGCTGCCCTCCCTGGTCGGCGGCGGACTGGGCGCGCTGACGCTCTGGGCGTTCGTGGCCGGTCCGCTGGGGCCCGGCCGGGGCGCGGCCGCGCAGCCGGCGCCGCCTCCGGTGGTCGCCGCGCTCGCGGGGGAGGAGAAGAGCCCGGGTGGCTGGGAGCCGGTCCGGCACGACGACGACGCGGAGTCGCGGCGGCGGTTCCTGCGCGGCGCCGGGCTGCTCACCGGTGCGGCGGCGGTGGCCGGGCTGGGCGGGCACTGGCTGGCGGGCCGGCGCGGCGTGTCGGCGGCCCGGGAAGCGGTGACGCTGCCCGCCCCTGTGGCGCCCGCCCCGCAGGTGCCGGCCGGAGCGGACCTGTCACTGCCCCGGCTGGCGCCGTACGTGACGCCGAACCGGGAGTTCTACCGGATCGACACCGCGCTGGTGGTGCCGCAGGTGGACCCGGTCACCTGGCGGCTGCGGATCCACGGGCGGGTGCGCAACCCGATCGAGCTGAGCTTCGACGACCTGCTGGCCCGCCCGATGGTCGAGCGGTACGTGACGCTGGCCTGCGTCTCCAACGAGGTGGGCGGCGACCTGATCGGCAACGCGCGCTGGCTCGGCGTACCGATCAAGGAACTGCTCGACGAGGCCGACCCGGCCGACGGCGCGGACCAGGTGGTGGGCCGCGCGGTCGACGGCTGGACCTGCGGCACGCCCACCTCGGTGCTGCGCGACGGCCGGGACGCGCTGCTCGCGGTCGGCATGAACGGCGAGCCGCTGCCGATCCAGCACGGCTTCCCGGTGCGGATGGTGGTGCCGGGCCTCTACGGGTACGTGTCGGCCTGCAAGTGGCTCACCGAACTGGAGCTGACCAGCTTCGCCGACTTCGACGCGTACTGGGTGCCGCGCGGCTGGTCCGCGCAGGGCCCGATCAAGACGCAGTCCCGGATCGACACACCCCGGCCCCGCAGCCGCCCGGCCGCCGGCCCGGTGACGGTGGCCGGTGTGGCGTGGGCGCAGCACCGCGGCATCCGTCGCGTCGAGGTACGCGTCGACGGCGGCGCCTGGCAGGAGGCGACACTGGCACCGGCGGTGTCGGCGGACACCTGGGTGCAGTGGTCCTGGCGATGGGACGCGACGCCGGGCGAGCACACGCTCCAGGTGCGGGCGACCGACACGACAGGTGAGACCCAGACGGAACAGCCCGCCCCGGTCGCTCCCGACGGCGCAACGGGATGGCACACAGTGAGAGTCACGGTCACCTGACCCGGCCGCCCCACCTCCGAAAGATCAACACCAGTTCCCCGAAGTGGTGGCATCAAAGGCTCAGTGATATGACCACCTCGCCGAGCTGGTGTTGATCACGCGAGGGCCGGGGCGGGACGACACGACGCCGCGCCCCGGGGTTGCGGGGCGCGGCGTCGGAGGTCGTGGAACCGGTCAGGCGACCTTGCGCTGGTCCGGCACGGCGGTGTTGTGCGGCCGGCCGAGGCGCGCCTCCAGCCGGGCGATGTCCACCTTGGTCTGGCGGCGGTCGGCCAGGTCCTCCCAGCCGAGGGCGAGCAGGCGCAGCCGCTCGGACTCGCTGAACCCGCCCCAGACTCCGTACGGCTCGCGCACGGAGAGCGCGTGGGCGGCGCACTCGGCGCGTACCGGGCAGGCGCGGCAGACCGACTTGGCGCCCATCTCGCGGCGCAGCCGGGAGGAGCCGCGCTCGCCGTCCGGGTGGAAGAACTGCGCGCTGTCGCGGCCACGGCAGGCCCCGAGCCGCTGCCAGTCCCAGAGCTCGTCGATCGGTCCAGGCAGCCTACGTACGTTCGACATCAGCACCCCTCCTCCCGCGCGGCACCGCGGAGAATGTTCGTTGCCAGCTACCGGGCGGCGGTCCGCGCGGGATGCCGGTTCCGGATGAACCCCTCGGTACCCGAGTGGTCCGCGCCTCACACATCTGTGATCGAAAACGTCGGACACTCGGCGGCATATGCCCCATCTGTCGGAAAAGTTCGGATGATTGCCCGGAACCCCCTCCCGACCCCACCTCCGCATGGTCTGCTCTGAGTCGGAGAGGAGACCACTGTGCGTAGTGTTCTTGTGTGCGTTCGGACACCATTGGCGGCCCAGCATCTGACCTCCGCGGCGGCGCGGCTCGGGCTGTCCGGCGTCGTCCGGACGGCCGTCTCCGATCCGGAGGTGATGTTGCGGCTCGCGGAGCGTCCGGTGGACGTGGTGCTCGCCGACACCGCGCTGACCCGCCCGGACAGCGCGGGCTTCGTCCGGCGGGTGCTGGCCCGCGCCCCGCAGGCGGCGGTGCTGCTGCTCGGCGCCGAGGAGTCGGAGTCGGCGGCGGCCACCATCAGCGCCGGAGCGCGGGGCCTGATTCAGAACGCCGACCACGACCTGACCAGCGCGGTCGCCAAGGCGCTACTGCTGCTGTCCGCCCCGGGGCGGAGCAACAGGAACCGGGTGGCCGACACCGCCCGGGACGCGGCGGCGGTGGGCGGGCCGGCCCGGCCGGCGGCGCCGGGGCGTACCCAGGGTGGGCCCGGCTGGCCGGCGACGGCGCCGGTGGACGCCGCGGGCCTGCCCACAGTGGTGCCTGTGCAACGCGGCGATGACCCGGACGACCCGGCGGCGGCCGACGGCGCGGAGGCGCCCCGGGCCGGAGCGGCCCAGCGGCCGGCGCGGACGCCGCGCAGCGCGATCGGGCTGACCGAGCGGGAGCTTCAGGTGCTGCTCGGCATGGCCGAGGGCAAGAGCAACGCGGAGATCGGGCGGGAGCTGTTCGTCTCCGAGGACACGGTCAAGACGCACGCCCGGCGGCTGTTCCGCAAGCTCGGCGCGCGCGACCGGGCGCACGCCGTCGCGGCCGGGTTCCGGGCGGGCCTGGTCGCCTGACCCGCGCGGGGATCACTCCTGCGCGGAGTCGTCGGTGCCCTCGGTGAGCGTGTCGTGCACGCCGTCGGCGTAGCCGCGGGCGTAGTCCCAGCTCACGTAGTGGTCCGGGTCCGGGTCGTAGGCCGGCTCGTGCACCCGGGGACGCCCCGAGTTGAGCAGGTGGCGCAGGTTGCCGCGGAGCAGGTCCCAGTCGAAGTAGTGCGGCTCGCGGCAGTCCTCGCACTCGATCACCAGGCCGCGCACGCCGATCGGCTGGAGCAACGCCTGGTAGATCTCCAGATCGGCGAGATCCTCAAGGACGTCCTGGCGCTCGACCTCGGTCAGCGGGTCGAGCGCGTCGTCGTCGCCGGGATCGTGCAGGCCGGCAGCCGGATCGGCCGGGTCGCCGTTGAACGGGTCGATGGGCTCGTCGTGCACCCCCTCACCGTAGACCCCGAGCCGCCGGAAAGCCCGCCCCAGCCCGTGCTGTGGCCCTGCCTACCCTCGGGCCCGCCGCTGCCCGGGCACGGACGGGTAGGTGGGTACGATGAGGCGACGCGCCGTCACCCGGCGCCTGCCGGTGCCCCCGCGCGCCGCCTCGCTGCAGCCCGTTCGACCAGCTCAGGGGAGCAATCGTGGAGAATTCGCCCAGCACCGAGATCCCGGCCGGCGCCGACGGCGGGGAGCTGGGTGGCCATCTGCCCGAGCTGCCTGCGGGTTCGGCCCGCGTGGTGCCGCTCGGGCTGACCTTCGACGACGTCCTGCTGCAGCCGGGCGAGTCGGACGTCGTCCCCAGCCGCGTCAACACCCGCACCCGCCTCACCCGCAACATCGAGCTGACCGTGCCGCTGCTGTCCAGTGCGATGGACACCGTCACCGAGGCGCGGATGGCGATCGCGATGGCCCGCCAGGGCGGCATCGGCGTGCTGCACCGCAACCTCTCCGTCGAGGACCAGGCGCTCCAGGTCGACCTGGTGAAGCGCTCCGAGTCCGGCATGATCACCAACCCGGTGACCGCCAGCCCGGACGACACGCTGCGCGAGGTCGACGCGCTCTGCGGGCGTTACCGCATCTCCGGTGTGCCGGTCGTGGACGGGCAGGGCCAACTCGTCGGCATCGTCACCAACCGCGACATGCGGTTCGTCTCCGACCCGGCCACGCCGGTGCGCGAGATCATGACCCGCACCCCGCTGATCACCGCGCCGGTCGGCGTGAGCAAGGACGACGCGCTCGGCCTGCTGCGCCAGCACAAGATCGAGAAGCTGCCGATCGTGGACGCGGGCGGCAAGCTGCGCGGCCTGATCACGGTGAAGGACTTCACCAAGAGCGAGCAGTACCCGAACGCCACCAAGGACGACGCGGGCCGGCTCCGGGTCGCCGCCGCGGTCGGCGTCGGCGAGGACGGCTACAAGCGTGCCCGTGCCCTGGTCGACGCCGGCGTGGACGTCGTCATCGTGGACACCGCGCACGGCCACCAGCGCGCCGTGCTGGAGATGGTCGCCCGGCTCAAGCGGGACGTCGGCATCGACATCGTGGGCGGCAACATCGCCACGTACGCGGGCGCGAAGGCGCTCGTCGAGGCCGGCGCGGACGGCGTGAAGGTGGGCGTCGGCCCGGGCGCCATCTGCACCACCCGGATCGTGGCCGGGGTCGGCGTACCGCAGATCACCGCGATCATGGAGGCGGCCCGCGCCGCCCGCCCGGCCGGCGTGCCTGTCATCGGTGACGGCGGCATCCAATACTCCGGCGACATCGCCAAGGCGCTCGTCGCCGGCGCCGACACGGTGATGCTCGGCAGCCTGCTCGCAGGCTGCGAGGAGAGCCCCGGCGAGCTGATCTTCATCAACGGCAAGCAGTACAAGGCGTACCGGGGGATGGGCTCGCTCGGCGCGATGCAGTCGCGCGGCCAGGGCAAGTCCTACTCCAAGGACCGCTACTTCCAGCAGGACGTGCTCGCCGAGGACAAGCTGGTCCCGGAGGGCGTCGAGGGTCAGGTGCCCTACCGGGGGCCGCTGTCCGCCGTCGCCCACCAGCTCACCGGTGGGCTGCGCGCCGCCATGGGGTACGTGGGCGCGGAGAGCATCCCGGAGCTGCACCGGCGTGGCCAGCTCATCCGGATCACCGCGGCCGGGCTCAAGGAGAGCCACCCGCACGACATCCAGATGACAGTCGAGGCGCCCAACTACCACTCCCGCTGACCCACCACCCCCAACCACCTGGAGTCCCTCATGCGTGACGTGGTCGAGATCGGGCTGGGCAAGACCGCGCAGCGCGGCTACCACCTGGACGACATCGCCATCGTGCCGAGCCGCCGCACCCGGGACGTCGACGACGTCTCCACCGCGTGGCAGCTCGACGCGTACCAGTTCGGCATCCCGTGCGTCGCGCACCCCTCCGACGCGACCATGAGCCCGGCCTCGGCGGTCCGGCTCGGCCAGCTCGGCGGGCTCGGCGTGCTGAACGTCGAGGGCCTGTGGACCCGGTACGAGAACCCGGCCAAGATCCTGGAGGAGCTGGCCGGTCTCGGCGAGGACGCGCGGGCGACCAAGCGCCTCCAGGAGGTCTACGCCGAGCCGATCCGTCCCGACCTGATCGCCGAGCGGGTCCGCGAACTGCGCGAGGGCGGCGGGACGGTGGCGGTGCGGGTCTCCCCGCAGCACACCCTGGCGCTGGCCCCGGTGATCCTCGACGCCGGCGTGGACATCCTGGTCATCCAGGGCACGCTCGTCTCGGCCGAGCACGTCTCCACCACCGACGAGCCGCTGAACCTCAAGGAGTTCATCGCCGACCTGGACCTGCCTGTCGTCGTCGGCGGCTGCACCGACTACAAGACCGCGCTGCACCTGATGCGTACCGGCGCGGCCGGTGTGATCGTGGGCATCGGCGGCGACGACTGGTCGACCACCGAGTCGGTGCTCGGCATCCGGGTGCCGATGGCCACCGCCATCGCCGACGCCGCCGCTGCCCGCCGCGACTACCTGGACGAGACCGGCGGCCGGTACGTGCACCTGATCGCCGACGGCGACATGCAGACCTCCGGCGACATCGCCAAGGCGCTCGGCTGCGGCGCGGACGCGGTGATGCTCGGCGAGCCGCTGTCGCTGTGCGAGGAGGCCCCGGCCGGCGGCGCCTGGTGGCACTCCGCGGCCAGCCACCCGTCGCTGCCCCGTGGCGCGTTCGAGGTGGCCGGCGAGCCGCTCGGCTCGATGGAGAAGCTGCTGTTCGGCCCGGCCGACGAGCCGGACGGCCAGCTCAACCTCTTCGGCGGCCTGCGCCGCGCGATGGCCAAGTGCGGCTACCGCGACCTCAAGGAGTTCCAGAAGGTCGGGCTCGTCCTCGACCGCTGAGCACCGCTGATCATCGGCTGAGCACCGCGTGACGGCGCGGGCGGCGGCGCGGACGTGTTCCGGCCCCGCCCGCGCCGTCGCGCGTCTAGGCTCGCCGGGTGAGACGGGGGCGGGTCTGGGCGGCAGGGCTGGTGGCGGCGGCGCTCGCGCTGGCCGGCTGCACCGGCGGAGACGACGGCAACGGGTTCCGGCCGGGCACGGCGGACGCCGGTGACCCGTACGTGCCGGGCGCCGGCAACGGCGGCTACGACGTGGGCCACTACGCGCTGGACGTGCGCTACGACCCGGCGAGCGACCGGCTCACCGGCACCGCCACGCTGACCGTCACCGCGACCCGGGCGCTGTCCCGGTTCCAGCTCGACCTGGCCGGGCTGGACGTCGAGCGGGTGCGGGTGGACGGCGCGGCGGCGAAGCACCGCCACGACGGCACCGAGCTGATCGTCACGCCGCCGGGCGGACTGCCGTCGGGGAGGCGGTTCACCGTCGAGGTCGCGTACGGCGGGGTGCCGCAGCCGCTGCCCAACGCCGAACTCGGCGACGGCGGCTTCCACGCCACCCCGGACGGCGCGATAGCGCTCGGCCAGCCCGAGTCGGCGAGCACCTGGTACCCGGTGAACGACCACCCGTCGGACAAGGCCACATACGACCTCGCGGTCACCGTGCCGGACGGGCTCGCCGCGCTGTCCAACGGCGTGCCGCAGGGCAGGACGTCGGGCGGCGGCTGGACCACCTGGCGCTGGTCCGAGCGCGCGCCGATGGCCAGCTACCTGAGCACGCTGGTGATCGGCGACTACCGGGTCAGCAGCGGCACCCACGCCGGGAAGCCGCTTGTCACCGCCGTCGCCGCGGCGCTGCCCGCGGACGGGCCGGCCGCCGCGTCGGTGGCCCGCACCGGCGAGGTCGCCGACTTCCTGGCCGCGCGCTTCGGCCCGTACCCGTTCGAGGCGTACGGCGGCGTGGTGGTCGCCGACGAGCGCATCCGGTACGCGCTGGAGACGCAGAGCCGGCCGGTCTACGGGCCGGCGTTCTTCCGCGACGGCCTGCCGAACACCGAGGTGGTCGCGCACGAGCTGGCCCACCAGTGGTTCGGCGACAGCGTCTCGGTGGCCCGGTGGAGCGACATCTGGCTCAACGAGGGCTTCGCCACGTACGCCGAATGGCTCTGGGCCGAGCACGACGGCGGGCGCACAGTGGCGCAGACAGTCGCCGAACGGTACGCGGACACCGACTGGTCGAAGCCCACAGTCGACCCGGGCCGGGCCGGGATGTTCGGCGACGCGGTCTACCAGCGGGGCGCGCTCGCGGTGCACGCGCTGCGCCGCGCGCTGGGCGACGAGACGTTCTACCGCGTGCTGCGCGGCTGGCTGGCGCAGCACCGCGACGGCAACGTCACCACCGCCGACTTCGTCGGGTACGCCGAACGCACGTCCGGACGTCCGCTGCGGGCGCTGCTGGACGCCTGGCTCGTCGGTGGCACGCCGCCGGGACTGCCGTGACGCACGCGTGACCGCCGCTGGGTAGGCTGCCGCGTCGGAGCGGCCCGTGGGCGGGGCCGCCGAACGGGCCCCGGGAGGGATCGAGGCGATGACGCGGCGCGGCGCACGACGACGGATCGGGTTGCTGACCTGCGGCACGCTGCTGGTAGCCGGCTGCGGTTCGGCCGAGCCGGACCCGGGTCCGTCGTCCCCGGCCGGCCCGGCACCGGCGACCTCGCGCAGCTTCGCACCGGGCGCGGCCGGCGCCGGCGATCCGTACTTCCCGAGCTACGGCAACGGCGGGTACGACGTCGCGCACTACACCGTGAAGGTGCGCTACGACCCGGAGACGGACAAGCTCAGCGGCACCACCACGCTGCGGGCCACCGCCACCGCCAACCTGTCCGCGTTCAACCTGGACCTGGCCGGGCTGACCGTCCGGTCGGTCACAGTGGACGGCACCGCCGCCCGGCACAGCCGCACCGACGACGAGCTGGTGATCACCCCGGCGATCGGGCTGACCTCCGGCAACGGCTTCACCGCCGAGATCCGGTACGACGGCCGGCCGGAGCCGCTGCGGAACGAGGCGCTGGGCGAGGGCGGCTGGCTGCACACGACCGACGGGGCGATCGCGCTCGGTCAGCCGGAGTCGGCGAGCACCTGGTTCCCGGTCAACGACCACCCGTCGGACAAGGCCACCTACGACATGGAGATCACCGTCCCGAAGGGACTCACGGCGGTCTCCAACGGCGTGCCGAAGGGGAAGACGACAAGCGGCGCCTGGACCACCTGGAAGTGGTCGGAGACCGCGCCGGCGGCCAGCTACCTGACCACGGTGGCGATCGGGAAGTTCCGGGTCACCACCGGGGAGCACAAGGGACGGCCGGTCTACAACGCGGTCACCACCCAGGTGGCGGAGGGTGCGCCGGACCGGTCCCTCGCGCGCACGATCGAGGTCGCCGACTACCTGGAGAGCGTCTTCGGGCCGTACCCGTTCGACTCGTACGGCGGCGTGGTGATCGACGACGAGCGCATCCGGTACGCGCTGGAGACGCAGAGCCGGCCGGTCTACTCGGCGAGCTTCTTCCGGCAGGGCGACAACACCGGCGTGGTCGCGCACGAGCTGGCCCACCAGTGGTACGGCAACAGCGTGTCGATCCAGCGCTGGCAGGACATCTGGCTCAACGAGGGGCTGGCCACGTACGCCGAGTGGCTGTGGGCGGAGCACGACGGCTCGACCACCGTGCAGCGCGCGTTCGAGCAGAAGTACGCGAACGCCGGCGGGCAGGTGTGGCGTACGCCGCCGGGCAAGCCGGGCGTGACGAACCTGTTCAGCCGCTCGGTCTACGACCGGGGCGGGATGACTGTGCACGCGCTGCGGGTGGCGGTGGGCGACACCGCGTTCTTCGCGATCCTGCGCACCTGGGCCGCGGAGCGGAAGAACGGCAACGCCACCACCGCCGACTTCGTGGCGCTGGCCGAGCGGATCACCGGCAAGAAGCTGGCGAAGGTCTTCGACCCGTGGCTGTACGGCACCGAGCGCCCGCCCGCCCCGAAGCCGCTGTAGGCGTCAGTTCTTGACGCGCAGCGACGGGTGGGCGGCCAGGAACGCGTCGGCCCGTCCGCCGCGCAGCGCGGTGAGGAAGTCACGGCCGAGCGGCTTGAGCTGCTCACCCCGGTACGCGCCGCCGCTGCTCACCCCGGCGCCGGGCAGCACGACCAGCGTGAGCCGGTCGGCCGGCAGGCCACCCAGGACGTACGCGTAGTCGATCAGATTCCGGCCGCCCCCGGCGTACACCAGGGTCCTGCCCAGCGCGGCGACCACCTGCTCGACCCGCTGCGGGTCGCGGGCGGTGCCCTGGTCGAGGATCTTGCGGGCCAGTGCCCGGAGCAGTTGCTGCTGGTGCCGCTGCCGGGTGTAGTCGCCGCCCGCGGTGTAGCGCTGCCGCGCGTAGTCGAGCGCCTGCCAGCCGGTCAGGTGGCGGGTGCCCTTCTCGTAGACCATCTGCGGCCCGGTGTAGCCGCCGCCGGTCAGCGTCCGCATGGTGCCGTCCGGGCGGCGGTGCCGGGAGGCGACCTGCTGGTCGACGTAGAGGTCCACCCCGCCGAGCGTGTCCACCAGCTTGTCGAAGCCGCCGAACGTGATCACCGCGCCGGCGTCGATGCGCAGGCCGGTGTAGCGGGAGACGGTGGTGCGCAGCAGCTCGTACCCCTGGGCGGTGCTGGGGTTGCGCTTGTCGCCCGGCACCCGGCTGCCGTAGCTCATCGCGTGGGTGAGCTTTGTGCGGCCGCCCGGGTAGCGAGCCTTCGGGTAGGCGGGGATGTCCACGACCAGGTCGCGGGGGAGCGAGAACAGGTACGCCCGGTCCAGCCCGGCCGGTACGTGCAGCAGCAGTACCGCGTCGGCGTGCGGCTCCCAGCCGGGGATGCTGACCCGGGTGTCCACGCCGACGAGCAGCAGGTTGAGCGGGCCCTTCAGGTCGGCGCCGGGCGGGGGTGTCGGGCTGGCGGTGGTCGGGGCGGGCGTCGGTGAGGCCGGCGGCGCGGTGCTCGGGCCGGCGACCGGGGCGGCCGGGCGGTTCGCCACCAGCCGGGTGGTCACCACCGCTCCGGTGGCCACCAGCAGCGCCGCCACCAGTGCGGCCAGGCCCAGCAGGCGTCGTCTCGTCACGTTCGTTCCTCCCCGTGGTGTTCGACGCGCCGGGAGCCGCCGGAGGTTGCAGCGGCGGGAATCCCGGCGAATCGAGCGCTCTGCATGATCTGCGAAAAACACTCGCTGGCGCCATAGCTACCGGTCGGTAATGATGCGTTCATGCGTTACGACGTGCTCGTCATCGGTTCGGGCTTCGGCGGCAGCGTCACCGCGCTCCGGCTGGCCGAGAAGGGCTACACGGTGGGCGTCCTGGAGGCGGGGCGGCGCTTCGCCGACGACGAGTTCCCGCGTACGTCCTGGCGGGCGCGACGGTTCCTCTGGGCGCCCCGGCTCGGCTGCTTCGGGCTCCAGCGGATCACGCTGCTGCGCTCGGCCGACCGTAAGGCCGGCGGCGGCGTGCTGGTGCTCTCCGGCGCCGGTGTGGGCGGCGGCTCGCTCGTCTACGCGAACACGCTCTACGAGCCGCTCGACGCGTTCTACGCCGACCCGCAGTGGCGGGACATCACCGACTGGCGCGACGAACTGGCCCGCCACTACGACCAGGCGAAGCGGATGCTCGGCGTCACCACGTACCCGATCGACACCCGCGCGGACCAGGCCGTCCGCGCGGTGGCCGAGCGGATGGGGGTGGCGCACACCTACCACCCGACGCCGGTCGGGGTGCACATCGGGCGACCCGGCGAGCGGGTGGCCGATCCGTACTTCGGCGGGGCCGGACCGGACCGCACCGGGTGCAGCCACTGCGGGTCGTGCATGACCGGCTGCCGGCACGGCGCCAAGAACACGCTGGTGAAGAACTACCTCTGGCTGGCCGAGCGGCTCGGCGTGCAGGTGCACCCGCTGACCACGGTCACCGCCGTCCGCCCCGACCCGGCCGGCGGGTACGCGGTGCACACCGAACGCACCGGCGCCTGGCTGCGCAAGCGGCGCGAGGTGATCCACGCCGACCAGGTGGTCTTCGCGGCCGGCGCGCTCGGCACCCAGCGGCTGCTGCACGAGATGAAGGCGACCGGCGCGCTGCCGGCGCTCTCGCCCCGGCTGGGCGAGCTGACCCGCACCAACTCCGAGGCCATCCTCGGCGCCTCGGTGGCGCCCGGCGCGGCCCGGAAGCGCGGCCTCGACTTCACCGAGGGGGTGGCGATCACCAGCTCGTTCCACCCCGACCCGCAGACCCACATCGAGCCGGTCCGCTACGGCAAGGGCTCCAACGCGATGGGCCTGCTCCAGTCGCTGCTCGTCGACGGCGGTCCCCGCCGGGCCCGGCGCTGGCTGGGCAGCATCGTCCGGCAGCCCCTGCTGGCGGCGCGGATGCTGTCGGTACGCCGGTGGTCCGAGCGCACCGTGATCGCACTCGTCATGCAGTCGGTCGACAACTCGCTGACCACCCGCTACCGCCGGGGACGGCTGGTCTCCGGCCCCGGCCACGGCGCGCCCAACCCGACCTGGATCCCGGCCGGCAACACCGCGGCCCGGCTGCTCGCCGAGGAGATCGGCGGCACCCCGGGCGGAGCGGTCACCGAGCCGTTCAACATCCCGGTGACCGCGCACATCCTCGGCGGCGCGGTCATCGGCGCCACACCGGACGAGGGCGTCATCGACCCCTGGCACCGGGTGTACGGCCACCCGGGGCTGCACGTGGTGGACGGCGCGGCGGTCTCGGCGAACCTGGGCGTCAACCCGTCGCTGACGATCACCGCGCAGGCCGAGCGGGCCATGTCGTACTGGCCGAACAAGGACGAGGCGGACCCGCGTCCGGCGCTCGGGTCGGCGTACACCCGGGTGGAGCCGGTCCCGCCGCGGCGGCCCGCCGTCCCCGCGCACGCCCCCGCCGCCCTGCGGTGAGGAGGCCGTCGCAAGGTTCACCCCGCCACACCGCCGGGGCGCGTCCGCGCGGCCGGTGACTGTCGGTAGGCTTTGCGCACATGAGCACGCCTCGCCCCGTCCTCGTGGTGGACTTCGGAGCCCAGTACGCCCAGCTCATCGCGCGCCGTGTCCGCGAGGCGAAGGTCTACTCGGAGATCGTCCCGCATTCCATGCCGGTGTCCGAGATGCTGGCGAAGAACCCGGCCGCGATCATCCTGTCCGGTGGCCCGTCCAGCGTCTACGCGCCGGGCGCCCCGCAGATCGACGCCGGCATGTTCGAGACCGGCGTACCGGTCTTCGGCATCTGCTACGGCTTCCAGGCCATGGCCCAGGCGCTTGGCGGCACCGTCGCGCGCACCGGCAACCGCGAGTACGGCGGCACCCCGCTGCGCCCGCGCCTGACCGAGCCCGGCGTGCTGCTGCGCGACCTGCCGGCCGACCTGCCGGTCTGGATGAGCCACGGCGACTGCGTCACCGAGGCGCCGGAGGGCTTCACCGTGACCGCCGAGTCGGCGGGCGCCCCGGTCGCCGCGTTCGAGGACCTGGCCGGCCGCCGGGCCGGCGTGCAGTTCCACCCCGAGGTCGGGCACACCGCGCACGGCCAGGAGATGCTCACCCGCTTCCTGTACGACATCGCCGGCATCGCGCCCACCTGGACGCCGTCGAACATCATCGACGAGCAGGTCGCCCGGATCCGCGAGCAGGTGGGCGACAAGGAGGTCATCTGCGGCCTCTCCGGCGGCGTCGACTCGGCGGTCGCTGCGGCGCTCGTGCACCGCGCCGTGGGCGACCAGCTCACCTGCGTGTTCGTGGACCACGGTCTGCTGCGGGCCGGTGAGGCCGAGCAGGTCGAGAAGGACTACGTCGCGGCGACCGGCATCAAGCTCAAGGTGGTCGACGCGCGGGAGCGGTTCCTCGGCGCGCTCGCCGGGGTGACCGACCCGGAGCAGAAGCGCAAGATCATCGGCCGGGAGTTCATCCGCGTCTTCGAGGCCGCCGCGCGGGAGATCGCCGCGCACGGCGACGTGGAATTCCTCGTGCAGGGCACGCTCTACCCGGACGTGGTCGAGTCCGGCGGCGGCACCGGCACCGCGAACATCAAGAGCCACCACAACGTCGGCGGCCTGCCCGAGGACCTGAAGTTCTCCCTGGTCGAGCCGCTGCGCACGCTGTTCAAGGACGAGGTCCGCACGATCGGCCTGGAGCTGGGACTGCCCGAGGCGATGGTGTGGCGGCACCCGTTCCCCGGCCCGGGCCTGGCCATCCGGATCATCGGCGCGGTCGACGAGGAGCGCCTCGCCGTGCTCCGCAAGGCCGACCTGATCGCCCGGCAGGAGCTGACCGCGGCCGGTCTGGACCGGGGCGTCTGGCAGTTCCCGGTGGTGCTGCTGGCCGACGTCCGCAGCGTCGGGGTGCAGGGCGACGGGCGCACCTACGGTCACCCGGTGGTGCTGCGCCCGGTCTCCAGCGAGGACGCGATGACCGCCGACTGGTCCCGGCTGCCCTACGACGTGGTGGCCCGGATCTCCACCCGGATCACCAACGAGGTCGCCGAGGTCAACCGCGTGGTGCTGGACGTCACCAGCAAGCCGCCGGGCACCATCGAGTGGGAGTGACGCGGCTCAGGCCGCCGGCGGCGTCTGCGGTCCGGCCTGCGGCCCGCCCGGCGTCCGCGGCTCGGCCGCCCCGGCC
>NZ_JBXUOV010000128.1:0-16992 GCF_057196585.1 Micromonospora sp. ATLC20 | reverse complement strand
GTCGCGGTCCTGGCCGCGCTGACGCTGATCGGCGCGGTGGCGCCGCGCGCGATCCCCGGCGACCGGCCCGCCGCCGACGGCCCGACGCTGCGGCTGCTCACCGCCAACCTGCGCCTCGGCTCGGCCGACCCGGCGGCGCTGGTGGACCTGGTCCGGAACCGCCGGGTCGACGTGCTCACGGTGCAGGAACTCACCCCGCCGCTGGCGGCCGAGCTGGACCGGCTCGGACTGGCCACGCTGCTGCCGCACCGGTCGCTGACGCCCGAGGTCGGCTCGACCGGCTCCGGCGTGTACGCCCGGCACCCGCTGCGCGACACCGGTCACCGGCGCAACAAGGGCTTCTTCTTCACCCAGGCGTACGCGACGGTGACCGTGCCCGGGGCGCCACCGGTGCGGGTGGAGTCGGCGCACCCGGCCGCGCCGTACGCCCCGCACGTGGTGCCGGACTGGTGGACCGACCAGCGCGCCCAGCCGCCTGCCACTCCGGACGGCGGGCTGAGCGTGCTGGCCGGGGACTTCAACGCCACGCTCGACCACGCGGCGCTGCGGGACCTGATCGCCACCGGCTACACCGACGCGGCGGACGCGGCCGGAGCCGGGTTCGACGGCACCTGGGGGCCCTACGACGGCGACCCGATCCCGCCGGTCACCATCGACCACGTCCTCGTCGACAGGCGCATCGCGGCCCACGCCGCCGGCACCTGGCCGGTGCCGGGCAGCGACCACCGCGCGCTGCTGGCCGAGCTGCGCCTGCCGGCCGGCTGAGTCAGGCCGGGCTCCCGCCCGCCACCCGGGCCCGGTCCAGGCCGTAGGTGAGCGCGTCGACCAGCGCGTGCCAGCTCGCCTCGACCACGTTCGGGTGCACGCCCACTGTGGTCCAGTCGCGCCCGGCGCCGGCGGTCTCCACCAGCACGCGCGTCACCGCGCCGGTGCCGTGGCTGCCCTCCAGGATGCGCACCTTGTAGTCGGCCAGCTCGAAGTCGCGCAGCTCCGGGTAGTGCCGGGCCAGGCCCACCCGCAGCGCCTCGTCCAGCGCGTTGACCGGGCCGTTGCCCTCCGCGGTGGCGATCACCCGCTCGCCGCGTACCCGGATCTTCACCGTCGCCTCGGAGACCACCGCACCGTCCTCGCGGTGCTCGACGATCACCCGGTACGACTCCAGCGCGAACGGCCGGGCCGGCGCGGCATCGGGCAGCTCGGAGCGGACCAGCAGCTCGAAGGAGGCGTCGGCGGCCTCGAAGGACCAGCCGTCGGCCTCCAGTTCCTTGACCCGCCCGGTGACCCGGGACAGGGCGTCCGGATGGCCGGCCAGGTCCAGACCGAGCTCGCGGCTCTTGAGCTCGATGCTGGCCCGGCCGGCCATCTCGGTCACCAGGATCCGCATGTCGTTGCCCACCACAGCGGGTTCCACGTGGTTGTAGAGCAACGGGTCGACCTTGATCGCGCTCGCGTGCAGCCCCGCCTTGTGAGCGAAGGCGGCGGCCCCGACGTAGGCCTGGTGGGTGTCGGGGGCGATGTTGGCGATCTCGGCGATGGCGTGCGAGACCCGCACCATCTGTTCCAGGCAGCCCTCCGGTAGGACGGGCATGCCCAGCTTGAGCTGGAGGTTGGCGACGATCGCGAAGATGTCGGCGTTGCCGGGGCGCTCGCCGTACCCGTTGGCGGTGCCCTGCACGTGCCGGACGCCCGCCTCGACGGCGGCGATCGTGTTTGCGACCGCGCACGCGGTGTCGTTCTGCGCGTGCATGCCGAGCCGTTCCGGCGCGATGCCGGTCCGCGCCACCAGTTGCTCGACCACGGCGGTGACCTGGGAGGGCAGCATGCCGCCGTTGGTGTCGCAGAGCACGAACCGCTCGGCGCCGGCGGCCAGCGCGGTCTCCGCCACGGCGGCGGTGTAGCCCGGGTCGAACCGGAACCCGTCGAAGCAGTGCTCCCCGTCGACGAAGACGCGCCGCCCCTGCGCCACCAGGTACGACACGGTGTCGCGGATCATGGCGAGGTTCTCCTCGGCGGTGGTGCGCAGCGCGCGTTCCACGTGCCGCAGGTCCGCCTTGGCGACCAGGGCCACGGCCGGGGTCTGCGCGTCGAGCAGGCCGCGCACCTGCGGGTCGTCCTCGACCGCGAGGCCGGCCTTGCGGGTGGCCCCGAAGGCGACCAGGATCGCGTGCCGCAGCTCCAGCTCGGTGCGGGCGCGGCGGAAGAACTCGGTGTCCTTGGGCACCGCGCCCGGCCAGCCGCCCTCGATGAAGCCGACTCCGAGGTCGTCGAGCAGGCGGGCCACCGCCAGCTTGTCGACCACCGAGTACGTGAGCCCTTCGCGCTGCGCGCCGTCGCGCAGCGTCGTGTCGTACACCTGGAAGGTCATCGGAGTCCTCTTCTCGTGCCCTGGGGAGCAAACAAAAAGACCCCCCGCGGATGCGGGAGGTCTGCGCGCTCGGCGAGGGAAGGGCCGGCGCGCTAGCTGCTAATGATCAGGACGAAGCTGGTCACGACCCGTACTCTGCCACCCCGCCCCCGGTTTTGGGAGGCGAAACCCATATTCCGGGACGACGACCGCCCTGGTGATCGCCTTCACACCGGACCACCGCCCACCACGAGCACAAACGGGGCTGCGGAAGAATCTTGAACTGATCCAGTTACTGGCCCGGCGGTGCTGCCGAGCCACGCTCAAGGAGGACCCGTGCTCACTGTCGGTGACCACTTCCCCGAGTACGAACTCACCGCCTGCGTGTCGCTCGACGCCGACAAGGCGTTCGAGACGATCAACCACAAGTCCCACGAGGGCCAGTGGCGCGTCGTGTTCTTCTGGCCGAAGGACTTCACCTTCGTCTGCCCCACCGAGATCGCCGAGTTCGGCCGTCTCAACGGCGAGTTCGCGGACCGGGACGCCCAGGTGCTCGGCGTCTCCGTCGACAACGAGTTCGTCCACTACGCCTGGCGCAAGGACCACCCGGACCTGCGCGAGCTGCCCTTCCCGATGCTCAGCGACATCAAGCGCGAGCTGACCTCCGCCTGCGGCGTGCTCGGCGCCGACGGTGTCGCGCAGCGGGCCACCTTCATCGTGGACCCGAACAACGAGATCCAGTTCGTCATGGTGACCGCCGGTTCGGTCGGCCGCAACGTCTCCGAGGTGCTGCGGGTGCTCGACGCGCTCCAGACCGACGAGCTGTGCCCGTGCAACTGGAACAAGGGCGCGGCGACGCTCGACGCCAACGCGCTCCTCGCCGGCGCCGGGGCCTGACCGTGGGTCTCGACGCGATCAAGGCGGGCCTGCCGGAGTACGCCAAGGACATCCGGCTCAACCTCGGTTCCACCATCACCACCTCGACGCTGAAGCCGGATCAGGCGTGGGGCACCGCCCTGGCCTGCGCGGTGGCGGCCCGGAACCCGTTGGTGCTGCGGGAGATCGCCGCCGAGGCGGCCGGTCACCTCACGCCCGAGGCGGTCGCGGCGGCCAAGGGCGCGGCGGCGGTCATGGCGATGAACAACGTCTACTACCGGGCCAAGCACCTGATCGGCGACGAGCAGTACGCGTCGCTGCCGGCCCGGCTGCGGATGCAGATCATCGCCCGGCCCGGCGTGGAGAAGGCCGACTTCGAGCTGTGGTGCCTCGCCGTCTCGGCGATCACCGGCTGCGGCGTCTGCCTGGAGTCGCACGAGAAGACGCTGCGGGCCGCCGGGTTCAGCCGTGAGCAGGTGCACGAGGGGCTGCGCATCGCCGCCGTCGTACACGCCGCCGCGGTGACCCTGGACGCGGAGGCCGCACTGGCCTGATCCACCGGCCCGCACGTGCCAGACCGGCACCGCGCGGGCCGACGACCCGAGAGGCCGGCGTCACCACCGTGGCGCCGGCCCCTCGGCGTCGGCGGGCCGGCCTCGGCGGGTTGGTGCCCGGACAGGGTGGGTAACCCTCCCGACTGACGACGGCGCCGCGACGGCCGCGGCCCTGGGACGGGAGGCGGCACATGGACGGACTGGACCCGCGCGCCACGCACGGCGGCACCGAGCCGATCCTCGACGACGGCCGGGGCACGGTCGCCGGGGGCGCCCCGGCGGGTGCCTTCGACCCGTGGCGCTACCGCGACGAGGCGGGTGTGGCGAGCGCCGACCTGACCGGCTACAAGGTCGAGGCCACCGACGGTGCCATCGGCAAGATCGACCGGGCGAGCCACGAGGTGGACGACAGCTACCTGGTCGTGGACACCGGGCCGTGGATCTTCGGCAAGAAGGTGATGCTCCCGGCCGGGACCGTGAACCACGTCGACCACGACGCCCGCACCGTGCACGTCGACCGGGAGAAGGACCAGATCAAGGCCGCCCCGGAGTACGACGAGGCCAGCCACGCCGACCCCGGCTACCGGGACCGGCTTGGCGGCTACTACGGCGAGAGCCACTCGGCGCTGCCGCCGGACGTACCGCCGCGCGCCTGACACCTCGGCGACGGCCGGCGGGGACGGACGAACGCCCCGCCGGCCGTTACCGTGTCGGATGTGGACGCCCCGCAGAGCCCCTTCCCCACCCTGTTCAACTTCCGCGACGTCGGCGGATACGCCGCTCGGGACGGGCGCATGGTCCGCCGCGGCCGGCTCTACCGCTCCGACTCGCTGCACCGCATCGACGAGACCGACCGGAGCGCGTTCACCGCGCTCGGCATCCGCACCGTCATCGACCTGCGCCGGCCGTCCGAGGTGGAACGCGACGGGCGGGTGCCCGACTACGACGGGCTGACCTACCGGCACATCCACCCCGAGCACGCCGACTGGGGCGCGAACCGGTTCGACGCCTCCGGCGTCAGCCTGGCCCGCTACCTGGCCGACCGGTACGCCGATCTGGCGCGTACCGGCACCGCCGGGCTCGGCGAGGCGGTCGGGTTGATCGCGGACAGCGCCAACGCCCCGGTGGTGGTGCACTGCGTCGCCGGGAAGGACCGCACCGGCATCGTCTGCGCGCTCACGCTCTCCGTGCTCGGGGTGCCCGACGAGGACGTGGTAGCCGACTACGCGCTCAGCACCGCCGCGTCGCGGCGCTTCACCGCGTGGGTCCGGGCCACGCTGCCGGACGCGGAGGAACCACCGCCGCCGTTCCTGGAGTCACCGGCCGAGACGATGGAGCTGTTCCTCACCGAGTTGCGCACCGGCTACGGCTCGGTCGAGGGCTACCTGACCCACGCGGGCGTCACCGAGGCGCAGCTGGATTCCCTGCGCACCCACCTGCTGGACTGACGCCGCCGCGGTGAGCAGGGAGCGGAATCCCTGCTCACCGCGAAGGGCCGTCAGAGGACCCGGGTGACCCAGCCGTGCGGGTCGGCGGCGCGGCCGCGCTGGATGTCGACGAGCTTCTGCCGCAACGCCATCGTGGCCCGGCCCGGCTCGCCGCCGCCGATGAGGAACTCGCCGTCGGGGAAGCGCACGCCGCCGATCGGGGTGATCACGGCGGCGGTGCCGCAGGCGAACACCTCGCGCAGCCGGCCACTCGCCGCGTCGGCCCGCCAGTCGTCGAAACTGACCGGCGCCTCCCGCACCTCGTGCCCGGCCTCGGCGGCCAGCGCGAGGATCGCGTCGCGGGTGATGCCCGGCAGGATCGTGCCGCCCAGCGGCGGGGTGACGATGCTGCCGTCGTCGTAGACGAAGAAGACGTTCATGCCGCCCAGTTCGTCGACGTACCGCCGTTCGACCGCGTCCAGGAAGACCACCTGGTCGCAGCCGGCCTCGATCGCCTCGGCCTGCGCGGCGAGCGAGGCGGCGTAGTTGCCGCCACACTTGGCCGCGCCGGTACCGCCGGGCGCGGCCCGGGTGTAGTCCGGCGAGACCCAGACCGTCACCGGCTTCACGCCACCGGCGAAGTACGCCCCGGCCGGCGAGGCGATCACGCAGTAGAGGTACTCGTTGGCCGGGCGGACGCCGAGGAAGACCTCGCTGGCGAACATGAACGGCCGCAGGTAGAGGCTGGCGTCCTCGTGCTCCGGGATCCACGCCTGGTCGATCTCGACCAGCCGGCGCAGCGACTCCACGAACGTCGCCTCCGGCAGCTCCGGCATGGCCAGCCGGCGGGCCGACGCGGCGAACCGGGCCGCGTTGGCCTCGGGACGGAACATCGTCACCGCGTCACCGGTTCGGTACGCCTTCAGCCCCTCGAAGATCTCCTGCGCGTAGTGCAGTACGGCCGCGGCCGGGTCCATCGGGATCGGCGCCCGCGCCTCCAGGCGGGCGTCGTACCAGCCCTTGCCCTCGGCGTAGCGGATCGTGACCATGTGATCGGTGAAGACCCGGCCGAAGCCGGGGTTCGCCAGCAGGGCGGCCCGGTCGGCGGCGGATACCGGCGCGGGATTCGGACGGATCTCGAAATCGAGCATGTCACCACCGCTCATCGCGCTGACCTCCCTGCGGGTTGACGGCATGCGGGATCGCACACCGACGTCACTGGTGCCAGAAAACTTACCCCGAACGGTCGTTCAGCGGATAGCTCCGCCCCGGCGGAGACGACGCGCCGGACGGTCGGGGTGGCCCGGTGACGGGTCTGGCGGCCCGGTACCGGGCCGCCGGCAGGGTCGGCCCGGTCAGGCTACGGCGTACGCGGCGAGCCGGTCGCCGACCTCCTCGGTACGCAGCGGCGTCCCCGGCGTACGCGCGGCCAACTCGGCGCCGACCGCGGCGGTGACCCGGGCGGCGGCGTCGGGGTGGCCGAGCTGGTCGAGCAGCAGCGCGGCGGACAGCACCGCGGCGACCGGGTCGGCGACGCCCTGGCCGGCGATGTCCGGCGCCGAGCCGTGCACCGGCTCGAACATCGACGGGTAGCGCCCCTCGGGGTTGATGCAGCCGCTGGCCGCGAGCCCGATTCCACCGGTCACGGCGGCGGCGATGTCGGTGAGGATGTCGCCGAACAGGTTGTCCGTGACCACCACGTCGTACCGCGCCGGGTTCGTCACCAGGAACATCGCGGCGGCGTCGATGTGCTGGTACTCGGTGGTCACGTCCGGGTGCTCGGCGGCCACCGCGGCGAACGCGCGCGCCCACAGCGACCCGGCGTGGGTGAGCACGTTCGTCTTGTGCACGAGCGTGACCTTGCGCCGCTCCCGGCGGCCGGCCCGGGCGAACGCGTCCCGGATCACCCGCTCGACGCCGTGCCGGGTGTTCAGGCTCTCCTCGGTGGCCACCTCGGCCGGGGTGTCCCGGTGCAGCGCGCCGCCGGCGCCCGCGTACAGCCCCTCGGTGCCCTCGCGGACCACCACGAGGTCGACCTCGCCGGGCTTGACCGCGGCCAGCGGACCGGCCACGCCGGGCCAGAGCCGGGACGGGCGCAGGTTGACGTACTGGTCGAAGGCGAACCGGAGCTTGAGCAGCAGACCGCGCTCCAGCACTCCCGGCGGCACGGTGGGGTCGCCCACCGCGCCGAGCAGGATGGCGTCGTGGCCGGCCAGCTCGTCGAGGACGGAGTCGGGCAGCACCTCGCCGGTGCGGTGGTAACGTGCCGCGCCGAGGTCGTACTCGGTGGCCTCGATCCCGGGCACCACCGCGTCGAGGACCTTGCGGGCCTGCGCGACCACCTCGGGTCCGATGCCGTCGCCGGCCACCACCGCGATGTGTGCCACCTGGCGCTCCTCGTCTCGTCGTTAGGCGCAACCGTACGTCGCCGTCCCGGCCCCCGGTACGAATCTTCCATCATCCGGGACGGCGAATCACAGGAGGCTCCCAGCCGGCACTCATGCTGCGGTCATCTCCACTGCTTAGGGTCGGATTCACCGGGTCGACGGGGGCCCGGAATCCGGCACCGCCGCGACGCGGCGGCGACCACCGAGGGGGCAGGTGTCATGCGGATCGAGCACCGGCGGGCCCACTGGGCGGACGAACAACCACGTACCCGCTGGGTCGACCAGTCCGCGTTCCGCCCGCTCCGGCCGGACCTGCACCTGGGTGCCACGAAGCACCGTGTCGAGCGGGCCGGCACCTCCGCGTCCGGGCGGATCAGCGTCCGGCACACCGTCACCACCTCGACCGCCGACTACACCATGCTGCTCAACGCGCCGGAGTGGTTCGGCCACCGGGCGGTGAGCGAGGCGCTGCGCGACGCCGTCGCCGAGCTGCGCGCCGTCGACCTCACCTACGGCCCGAACCGGCCGGACAGCCTCGTCTCCCGGCTGCGCCGCGACGAGATCAGCCCCGACTCGTACCCCCCGCTGGCCGACCTGATCGACCTCTGCGCCGCGATGCGGGCGGCCACCGACGGCTGGTTCGACGCCTGGGCCGTGCCCGGCGGCTTCGACCCGGGCGGCCTGCTCGGCGGCTGGGCGGTGGAGCGGGCCGCGGCGCGGTTGCGCGCCGCCGGCATCCACGACTACGCCGTGCTCAGCGGCGCCGACCTGACGGTACGCGGACACGCCGCCCACGGCGGACCGTGGCGCGTCGCCGTGCACCACCCGACGGACACCCGCCGGACACCTGTCGTGATGGAGATGACGACGGGCGCGGTCGGCACCTCGGGCGTCACCGGTCGGCGCGGGCACGTCGTCGACCCGCACACCGGCGAGCCGACCGACCGGCTGGTGGCCGCCACCGTGTTCGGCCCGAACCTCGCAGTCGCCGACGCCTACGCCACCGCCCTGTACGCCGCCGGACCGGCCGGGCTGGCCTGGTTCCGTCACGACTCGGACTACCGGCCGCTGTTCGCGCACCACCGGCGCTGATCTGCGCTCGGCGGGGGAGCGCGATCGGCCCCCACGGTCTCGGCAACGACCGTGAGGGCCGGTCAGCGACGAGTGCGCGTGGCTCGCGCAATCGAGGGGTGCGGGCCGAGGGGCCGGGCGCCCGACCACGCCACCCGAAGACGGGCCGGGGATCGACTCAGCGGAAACCGCATCGGTACGCTAGCGAATCGACGCAACTCGAGGCAAGAGTCTCCACAGCGGACGCCCGGTGAACGATGTCGGCAATCAGCGGTGAACGCCCGGTGGGGCAGAGGTGACGGGCCGGGCGCGGGATGGCACGCTGTCCGCCGTGAGTTTCGATCTGAGCGTGTGGGCCCTGCCGGACGGGGCGACACCGGAGCAGGTGCGGGCGGCGGTGCAGCAGTGCCGCGAGGGCTGGCACGGCAAGCAGCAACCCGACCCGAGGCTGGTCGCCTTTTACCGGACGATCACGGCGAGCTACCCCGACGGTCCGACCCGGCCGGGTACGCCCTGGGAGGCGCCGCTGCACACGGCCGCCGACCACATCGAGATGAACCTGAACCCGACCTGCCCGGACCAGGTCCTGCTGGACATCGAACGGCTGGCCGGCGAACACGACCTGATGCTCTTCGACGCGCAGGACGGCTCGGTCTACCCGCCACCGGCCCGCGTGCGTTCCTGACCGGCCGGGACGACGAAGGGCCCGGCCGCATCCGGCCGGGCCCCGATGTGTCCTGTTCGGACTACACGTCGCGCAGGTCGGCCGCGCTGGCCGCGACCGCGCCGATCGAGTCGGCGGCGGAGGTGAGCAGGTCGGCGCCGAGCGCCTGGTCGACGGTGAGCGTCATCAGCGTCTCGCCACCGGCCTCGCGGCGGGCCACCTGCATGGCGGCGATGTTGACGCCGGCCTCGCCGAGCAGCGTGCCGACGGTGCCGACCACGCCGGGCCGGTCGGCGTAGCGCAGGAAGACCAGCATGCCCTCCGCACCGATCTCCACGTCGAAACCGTCCACCTCGGTCAGCTTGAACACGTCGCGGGTGCCGGTGTGCGCCACGGTGCCGGAGACGCGGACGGTACGCCCGTCCGGCAGCGCCCCGCGTACGGTCACCAGGTTCGGGTGGTCGACGGTCTCGCCCGGCGTGGCCAGCGTGACCTCGACGCCCCGCTCGGCGGCCAGGTGCGGCGCGTTGACGTAGGTGACCTGCTCCTCCACCACGGAGCTGAACAGGCCCTTGGTCGCGGCGAGCTTGAGCACCGACACGTCGTGGGCGGCGATCTCGCCGCGCACCTCGACGGTGACGCTGGCGGCCACCCCGCCGGCCAGGGCGGTGAACGCCCGGCCCAGCCGCTCGGCCAGCGGCAGCAGCGGGCGGACGTCCTCGGCGACCACGCCGCCGGCCTGCACGTTCACCGCGTCCGGGACGAACTCGCCCTGGAGCGCGAGCTTGACGCTCTTGGCCACCGCGAGACCGGCCTTGTCCTGCGCCTCGTTCGTGGAGGCGCCCAGGTGCGGGGTGGCCACCACGTTGTCGAAGGCGAACAGCGGCGAGGAGGTGCACGGCTCCTTGGCGTACACGTCGACACCGGCGCCGGCGACCCGGCCCTCCGCGATCGCGTCGGCGAGCGCCTGCTCGTCGACCAGGCCGCCGCGGGCGGCGTTGACGATCCGGACGCCCGGCTTGACGATCGCCAGCTCCTTCTCGCCGATCAGGCCGACCGTCTCCGGCGTCTTCGGCAGGTGGATCGAGATGAAGTCGCTCTCCCGCAGCAGCTCCTCCAGCCCGACCAGGCGGACGCCGAGCTGGGCGGCGCGGGCCGGCTGGATGTACGGGTCGTACGCGATCAGCCGGGTGCCGAACGCGGCGATACGCTGCGCGAAGAGCACGCCGATGCGGCCGAGACCGACCACGCCCACGGTCTTGCCCTGGATCTCGACGCCGGTGTACTTGGACCGCTTCCACTCCCCCGCCTTGAGCGCGGCACTGGCGCTGGCGGTGTTGCGGGCGACCGCGAGCAGCAGCGCGACGGCCTGCTCGGCGGCGGAGACGATGTTCGAGGTGGGCGCGTTGACGACCATGACGCCCCGGGCGGTGGCGGCCGGCACCTCGACGTTGTCCAGGCCGACGCCGGCCCGGGCGACCACCTTCAGCCGCGGCGCGGCGGCGATCGCCTCGGCGTCGATCTGGGTGGCGCTGCGTACGATCACCGCGTCGGCCTCGGAGAGGGCGGAGAGCAGAGCGGGGCGGTCGGTGCCGTCCACGTGGCGCACGTCGAAGTCGTGCGCGAGCACCTCGATGGCGGCGGGGGCGAGTTCTTCGGCGATCAGTACGACAGGATTCATCGGTCCTCGTAGACGCTCGGTAATGGTTCGGCCTGGGGCGCGGGGACGCCGCGCTGCGCCCTGCGCCGATCCGTGCCACGGCCGTCGGGTGCGCTCGGGCACCACACCAAGGATGGTAGGGGGCCGCCCGCCCGGCGTGTCCCGGACTGCGGGGTGAGGGCCCTCACACAGGCCTGTCGCACGCCTGTCATCCCCTGTTCACCGGACGCGGCGACTGGCGGGCTCCCCGTACAACGGAGGCAGCACCCGCACGGGGAGGGAGCCGCAGATGTCGGTAATGGTCCGGATCGCGCTGTTACGGCCGATGGCCCGGCTGGGCCCGCACCGGTGGGGGCCACGGTTGGCCGAGGTCCTGATCACCCGGTCTCAGATGGTGAGCGGGCTGCCGGGTTCGACCGCCCGGCGCACGGCGGCCGCCGAGGAGGCGGTGACGCTCTGCCGGCGGCTGGCCGCCGAGCGGCCGGACCAGCACCGGGTCGCCCTGGCCCGGGCGCTGGTGGCCCGGGCCGCCGCGCCCGACACCGTGCCCGTCGCCGAGGCGATCGGCCAGCTCCGGGAGGCCATCGGGTACGTCGAGGACACCGACGACCGGCCGGAACTGGTGGTGCTCGCCACCGCCCGCGGGCTCCTCGCGCTGAACCTCCACCTGGGCGGGGAGGTGCGGGAGGCGCTCAGTCTGGCGCTGCGGGCCCGAGCGACCTGGCGCGCCTGCGGGGCATTGCGGCCGCCGGAGCGGATGCGGTTGGCGCGGGCCCTGCTGGCGATCGGTGAGGGCAAGGAGTCGCTGGGCCGGACGGAGGAGGCGAACACGGTCCGGCGAGAGGCGCTGGAGCTGCATCGCGGTCTTTCCGCCTATCGGCGGATCCAGTGGACAGGCATCGGCGCGTCCGCCGCGACGGACCTCGCCCAGGGCCTGGCGGCCACCGGTGCGGCACGCGAGGCCCTCGAGTTGATCAAGGAATCCCGCGTCGACGTGGAGCTGTGGAGCGGGATCCAGCCCCGGTCGGGGCGACCGCTGCTGGCCCGGGCCATGCTGATCGAAGCGGAGTGCCGGGCGCAGCTGGACGACCCGGAGGCGGCGGTGCGGCTCGCGGAGCAGGCCGTCGGCCGGCAGCGGGCGATGGTGACGGCCGGAACGCCGCGCGCCGGGGCCGCACTGGCCCACGGGCTGCTCGTCCTCGGCGACCTCACCGCGCGGGCCGGCCGGCCGGACGACGCGGCCGCGCACCTGACCGAGGCGGCGGCGCTCGCCCGCAACGGCCACGACGACGTGCTGGCCCAGGCCCTGTTGGACATGCTCGAGCTGCGGGCCGCGGCCGAAGACCGGGCTGCGGTCGACATCCTGCTGGCCGAGTTACTTCCGCTCTGCCGGGAGAACGCCGGGCGGCTGCCGGAGGTCTGGCGTCCCCGGCTGGCCCGCGCCCTGCTGATCCGCTGCGCGCTGACAGTGGACGAATTGACGACGGGCTCCGGCGGTTCGCCGGCGGAGGCACCAGGCCGGCGGGGGACAGCGCCGCCGGACGGACCGGCCGAGGACGGCCTGGCAGGCGGAGGCGCGACGAGCACCGGGCGGAACGGAGACGGCCTGGCGGCCGGACGGGAGGCGGTCGAGCTGGCCCGGTTGCTGGCCGGCGGCGACCCGGCGTACCGGGACCTGCTCGGGCGGTGCCTCTTCACGCTCGCGGGCGCGGTGAACCTGGCCGGTGACCCGCGCGGGTCGGCCGATCTGCTGCGCGAGTGCGTGACCGTGCGCCGCGAGCTGTTCGGCGTCGACCCGGTGGCGACCCGGCTCGGGTTGGCGGAAGCCCTGTGCAACCTGGGCAACCGGGTGCACGCCCTCGACCGGCTGGAGGAGGCGGTGGGGATCTACCGGGAGTGCCTCGACCTGCTGCGCGCCGACCCGGACCGGATCGACCGGGCGGAGCTGCTCACCCCGCTGCGCAACCTCGGGCTCACGCTGTCGCGTCTGGACCGCAGGGCCGAGGCGGAGCGGGTCCGGGACGAGATCGCGGCCGTTCAGGAGACGGTCGGCGCCGGTCGCTCCGATCCGTCGTGACGGCCCGCGGCCCGACGCCGGGGAGAGCGTCGGGCCGCGGGCCGCATGAGGAAGAGATCAGGCGGTCTCGGTGATCGGCCGGTCGACCCAGCTCATCATGGCCCGCAGCTTCTGCCCGGTCTCCTCGATCGGGTGCGCCGCGCCCTCGGCCCGCCACTTGGCGAAGTTCGGCCGGCCGGCCTCGTCCTCGGCCACCCACTCGCGGGCGAACTCGCCGGACTGGATCTCGCCGAGGATCTTGCGCATCTCGTCCTTGACCCGGGAGTCGATGACGCGCGGGCCGCGGGACAGGTCGCCGTACTCGGCGGTGTCGGAGATGCTGTAGCGCATCCGGGCGATGCCGCCCTCGTACATCAGGTCGACGATGAGCTTCAGCTCGTGCAGGCACTCGAAGTAGGCCACCTCGGGCGCGTAGCCGGCCTCGGTGAGCACCTCGAAACCGGTCTGCACCAGCGCCGCCGCGCCACCGCACAGCACCGCCTGCTCGCCGAACAGGTCGGTCTCGGTCTCCTCGGTGAACGTGGTCCGGATCGCGCCGGCCCGGGTGCCGCCGATCGCCTTGGCGTACGCCAGGGCCAGGCCGAACGCGTTGCCGCTGGCGTCCTGCTCGACCGCGACCAGGCAGGGCACGCCCTTGCCGTCGACGTACTGGCGGCGGACCAGGTGACCGGGGCCCTTCGGGGCGACCATCGCCACGTCCACGTCGGCCGGGGGCTTGATCAGGCCGTACCGGATGTTGAAGCCGTGCCCGAAGAACAGCGCCTTGCCCGCGGCCAGGTTCGGCGCGATGGACTCGGCGTAGATGTGCCGCTGGGCGGTGTCCGGCGCCAGGATCATGATCACGTCGGCCTCGGCCGCCGCCTCGGCCGGGGTGAGCACCCGCAGGCCCTGCTCCTCCGCCTTCGGCCGGCTCTTCGACCCGGCGGGCAGGCCGATCACCACGTCGACGCCGGAGTCGCGCAGCGACAGCGCGTGCGCGTGGCCCTGGCTGCCGTACCCGATCACGGCGACCTTGCGGCCCTGGATCAGGCCCAGGTCGGCGTCGTCGTCGTAGAACACCTCAACGCTCATTGACTTCCCTTTCGTACGGCGGTGCCCGTCGGCCCGTCGAAAAACTTGTGGGTACGGATCAGGCGGCGCGCAGGGCCGGGCCGGCGGTGATGGCCCGCGAACCCCGCCCGATCGCCACGGTGCCGGACTGGACCATCTCCTTGATGCCGAACGGCTCCAGGTCGCGCAGCAGCGCGTCGAGCTTGTCCGGCGTGCCGGTCGCCTCGATGGTCAGCGTGTCCGGCGCGACGTCGACAACCCGGGCGCGGAACAGGCCAACCGTCTCCAGCACCTGGGCGCGGGCCGCGCGGTCCGCGCGGACCTTGACCAGCAGCAGCTCGCGTGCCACCGACACCTGCGGGTCCAGCTCCACGATCTTGAGGACGTTCACCAGCTTGTTGAGCTGCTTGGTCACCTGCTCCAGCGGCGAGGACTCGGCGTTGACCACGATGGTGATACGGGAGACGTCCGGGTTCTCGGTCTCGCCCACGGCGAGGCTGTCGATGTTGAACCCGCGCCGGGAGAACAGCCCGGAGACCCGGGCCAGGACACCCGGCTTGTTCTCCACCAGCACGGACAGCGTGTGCATAGTCATTTAGAGTTCGTCCTCGTCGAACGCGGGGCGCACACCCCTGGCGAACATGATCTCGTCATTGCTGGTGCCGGCGGCGACCATCGGCCAGACCATCGCGTCCTTGCCGACCACGAAGTCGATGACCACCGGCGCGTCGTTGATCGCCATGGCCGCCTCGATGGTCTTGTCCACGTCGGCGGCGTTCTCGCAGCGCAGACCGACGCAGCCGAGCGCCTCGGCGAGCTTGACGAAGTCCGGGATGCGGTGCTTGTGGGTGCCCAGCTCGGTGTTGGAGTAACGCTCCCCGTAGAACAGGGTCTGCCACTGCCGCACCATGCCCAGGTTGCCGTTGTTGATCACGGCGACCTTGATCGGGATGCCCTCCAGTGCGCAGGTCGCCAGCTCCTGGTTGGTCATCTGGAAGCAGCCGTCGCCGTCGACCGCCCACACCGTGGTGTCCGGCTTGCCGACCTTGGCGCCCATCGCGGCCGGGACGGCGTAGCCCATCGTGCCCAGGCCACCGGAGTTGAGCCAGGTGTGCGGCTTCTCGTACGAGATGAACTGGCTGGCCCACATCTGGTGCTGGCCGACGCCCGCCACGTAGACCGCGTCCGGGCCGGCGATCTCGCCCAGCCGCTTGATCACGTACTGCGGGGAGAGCGTGCCGTCGGCCGGCTCCTCGAAGCCGAGCGGGTAGCGCTCGCGCAGGTCGTCGAGCTGGGCCCACCAGTCGGTCAGGTCGGCCGGCGGGTGCGCGGCCTGCTCGGCGGTCACGGCGGCGATCAGCTCGTCGATCACGTGCCGCGCGTCGCCCACGATCGGGACGTCGGCGTGCCGGTTCTTGCCGATCTCGGCCGGGTCGATGTCGGCGTGCACGACGGTCGCGTCCGGCGCGAACGAGTCGAGCTTGCCGGTCACCCGGTCGTCGAAGCGGGCACCCAGCGCCACGATCAGGTCGGCCTTCTGCAGGCCGTAGACCGCGGCGACGGTGCCGTGCATGCCGGGCATGCCCAGGTGCTGGCGGTGCGAGTCGGGGAACGCGCCCAGCGCCATCAGCGTGGTGACGACCGGGATGCCGGTCTGCTCGGCCAGCTTGCGCAGCCCCTCGGTGGCGCCGGCCTTGAGCACGCCGCCGCCGACGTAGAGGACCGGACGGCGGGCGCCGGTCATCAGCCGGGCCGCCTCGCGGATCTGCTTGCCGTGCGGGTGCAGCGTCGGCCGGTAGCCGGGCAGGTCGAGCGTGGGCGGCCAGGAGAAGGTCGCCGGCGCCTGGAGCACGTCCTTCGGGATGTCGACGAGCACCGGGCCGGGGCGGCCGGTCGCGGCCAGGTGGAACGCCTCGGCCAGCACGCGGGGGATCTCGTCGGCGGTCTGCACCAGGAAGTTGTGCTTGGTGATCGGCAGCGTGATGCCCTGGATGTCCGCCTCCTGGAAGGCGTCGGTGCCGATCGAGGGCCGAGCCACCTGCCCGGTGATCGCCACCATCGGGACCGAGTCCATGTACGCGTCCGCGATCGGCGTCACCAGGTTCGTCGCGCCCGGACCGGAGGTGGCGATGCACACACCGACCCGGCCGGTGGCCTGTGCGTAGCCGGTGGCCGCGTGCCCGGCGCCCTGCTCGTGGCGGACCAGGATGTGCCGGACCGTGGAGTCGTAGAGCGGGTCGTAGGCGGGCAGGATCGCGCCGCCCGGAATGCCGAAGACCACGTCGACGCCGAGCGCCTCCAGCGACCGCACGAGCGAACCGGCGCCCGAGACCTGCGCGGTGGCGGGCTCCCGTACGGGCGTCTCGGTGGTGGCGGCCGCCGGGACGGTACGGCCGGGGCGGGCGGCGGGGTCGGAGTCACCGGCCGCGCCGGTGCCGGAGCGGGCACGGCGGGCGGAGTGGGCGAGGGTCTCTGGCGTGGGTCTCGTCATGGCGGTTCAAGCCTTCGGAAGTGAGTGGGTGACGCGCTTCTCAGGATGGGACGGCGAGGTCCCGGCGATGGTCCGACGGCAACAAAAAAGCCCACGTGCAGGATGCACGGGGCCAGCGCACTCTCGGTGGGAGAGTGCGCTCAGGTAAGTACTCGCGGCGACCGGTTCGACGACATGCGGCTAAGCCTGACGCATCTCACGCGATGAGTCAACTGATCCCACATTTTGGTTCACGGACGTGGGCGTGTCGGTCACCGACAGCCCCTCCACGACCGGTGCCACCTGCGAAGATCCCTCCATCGGGGGACGCTGCGCGGGCACCGCGGCGGGCGGATTGTTGCGCAGCCTCGGCAGCAGCGGCGACGGGGCGCGCGCCGGCGCGGGCGGCGGC
>NZ_JBXUOV010000127.1:0-17171 GCF_057196585.1 Micromonospora sp. ATLC20 | reverse complement strand
GCTTCCGGGCGCTGACCGGCCGGGGTGTGCGCGCCACGGTGGACGGCGTGGACTGGGCGGTCGGCGGGCCGGCGCTGCTGCGCGAACTCGACGCCGCGGTGCCGGACGACCTGGCCCGGGCCGCGCGGGAGTGGTCGGGCCGGGGTGCCGCGGTGCTGCACCTGGTCCGCCTGCCCGAGGGCGCCCCACCCGAGGTGGTCGCCGCGTTCGGGCTGGAGGACCAGGTCCGCCCGGAGGCGCGGGCCGCCGTGGCCGAGCTGCGCGACCTCGGCGTACGCAAGATCGTGATGATCACCGGCGACGCGCGCCCGGTCGCCGAGGCGGTCGCCGCCGACCTCGGGTTCCGGCCCGGCGTCGACGAGGTCTTCGCCGAGGTGCTCCCGGCCGACAAGGACAAGGCGGTGGCCGAGCTGCGCGGCCGGGGACTGACGGTGGCGATGGTCGGCGACGGCGTGAACGACGCCCCGGCGCTCGCTCGCGCCGACGTCGGGCTGGCCATCGGCGCCGGTACCGACGTGGCGATCGAGTCCGCCGGGGTGGTGCTCGCCGGCTCCGACCCGCGCGGTGTCGGCGGCGTGATCCGGCTGTCCCGCGCGTCGTACCGGAAGATGCGGCAGAACCTGGCCTGGGCGGCCGGCTACAACGTGGTGGCGATCCCGCTCGCCGCCGGTGTCCTCGCCTGGGCGGGGATCGCGCTCAGTCCGGCGCTGGGCGCGGTGCTGATGTCCGCCTCGACGATCGTGGTGGCGCTCAACGCCCAGCTGCTACGCCGGGTCCGGATCACCCCGGCCGACTGAACCGCAGTTCCGGTCCCGAGCCGCCTGGCGGCTCGCGGATGCGAGCCACCACGCCCCTTCCGGCTGGCACCTGCGGGCCGCTAGGGTGAGCGCGTGACGGTGTTCCGGATCGGTGAGGCAGCCGAACTGCTCGGGGTCAGCGCGGACACGGTCCGCCGCTGGATCGACGCCGGCAAGCTGCCGGCCACCCGCGACGAGCACGGCCACCGGGTGCTCGACGGCGCCGACGTGGCAGCGTTCGTCCGCGCGCCCGGCCACCCCGAGCTGTCCTCGGCCCGCAACCGGCTGCGTGGCATCGTCACCGCCGTCGTGAAGGACACCGTGATGGCCCAGGTGGACATCCAGGCCGGGCCGTTCCGGGTGGTGTCGCTGATGAGCCGCGAGGCCGTCGACGACCTCGACCTCCAAGTCGGCTCCGTCGCCGTCGCGGTGATCAAGTCGACCACCGTCGTGGTCGAGCGCGCCCCCGCCGCCACCCCCAGGGGAAGGACGAGCCCGTGACCGTACGGTGGATCCGCGCCGCGCTCGCCGCCGCGCTGGTGGGGGCGCTGGGCCTGACCGGGTGCGGCGGCGCCGACGAACCGGCCGGGCCCGACGGCGCCGGCCCGGTGACCGTGTTCGCCGCCGCCTCGCTCACCGAGTCGTTCACCACACTCGGCAAGGAGTACGAGGCCGCCCACCCGGGCCGCACCGTCACTTTCAACTTCGGCGGCAGCTCGGGCCTCGCCACCCAGATCACCCAGGGCGCGCCCGCCGACGTGTTCGCCGCCGCCTCCCCGGCCACCATGAAGACGGTCACCGACGCCGGTGATGCGGCCGGCGAACCGGCGGTGCTGGTACGCAACCAGCTCGTCGTCGCCGTACCCCGAGGCAACCCGGCCCGGGTCGGCGGCCTGGCCGACCTCGCCCGCCCCGGCGTCAAGGTGGCGCTCTGCGCGGAGCAGGTGCCCTGCGGCGCCGCCGCGCGTACCGCGCTGGACGCCGCTGGTGTGCCGCTCACGCCCGCCACGCTCGAACAGGACGTCAAGGGCGCGCTGGCCAAGCTGCGCCTCGGCGAGGTCGACGCGGCACTGGTCTACCGCACCGACGTCCGCGCCGCCCCCGGACTCGACGCGGTCGAGTTCCCCGAGTCGGCGCGCGCGGTGAACGACTACCCGATCGTGGTGCTGCGCGCCGCCGGCAACCCGGCCGGCGCTCGCGCCTTCGTCGACTTCGTCCGCTCCGACGCCGGGCTCGCCGTGCTCACCGCCGCCGGGTTCCAGGCGCCCTCCGGCACATGAGCCGTGCCGTACGCCGGCAGCGGGTGCCGATCGCCCTGCTCGTGCCCGCCGGGTTGGGACTGGCCTTCCTCGTCCTGCCGCTCGCCGGGCTGCTGCTCCGGGCACCCTGGACCACGCTGCCCCAGCGGCTGACCGAACCGGGTGTGCTCACCGCGCTGCGGCTGTCGCTGGAGACCGCCACCGTCGCCACGCTGCTCTGCGTGGCGCTCGGCGTACCCCTGGCCTGGCTCTTGGCGCGGGTGGAGTTCCCCGGCCGGCGGCTGGTCCGGGCGCTGGTCACGGTGCCGCTGGTGCTGCCGCCGGTGGTCGGCGGCGTGGCGCTGCTGCTGGTCTTCGGCCGGCGCGGGCTGGTCGGGTCGTGGCTGGACGAGACGTTCGGGGTGACGTTGCCGTTCACCACCGCCGGGGTGGTGCTGGCCGAGGCGTTCGTGGCGATGCCGTTCCTGGTCATCGCCGTCGAGGGGGCGCTTCGTGGCGCCGACCCCCGGTACGAGGAAGCCGCCGCCACGCTCGGCGCCGGACGGTTCACCACCTTCACCCGGGTGACCCTGCCGCTCGTCGCCCCGGGAGTGGCGGCCGGGGCGGTGCTCTGCTGGGCCCGCGCGCTCGGTGAGTTCGGCGCCACCATCACGTTCGCCGGCAACTATCCCGGCCGCACGCAGACCATGCCGCTGGCGGTCTACCTGGCGCTGGAGACCGACCTGCAGGCGGCGATCGTGCTGAGCCTGATCCTGCTCACCGTCTCCGTGGTCATCCTCGCCGCGCTGCGCGACAAATGGGTCGGGACGACATGAGTGTGCTGGACGCGCATCTGGTCGCCGAGCGGGACGGCTTCACCCTCGACGTGCGGCTGCGCATCGCCGCCGGTGAGGTGGTGGCGCTGCTCGGCCCCAACGGCGCCGGCAAGACCACAGCGCTGCGGGTGCTCGCCGGGCTGCACCCGCTCGCCGCCGGTCACCTCACGCTCGACGGCGCCGACCTGGACCGGCCGGACCGCCGGGTGTGGACGCCGCCGGAGCGCCGGCCGGTCGGCGTGGTGTTCCAGGACTACCTGCTGTTCCCGCACCTCAGCGCGCTGGACAACGTGGCGTTCGGGCCGCGCCGCCGGGGCGCCGACAAGCGCGCCGCCCGCGCCCGGGCCCAGGAGTGGCTGGACCGGGTCGGCCTCGGTGACCAGGCCCGGCGCCGGCCCCGGCAGCTCTCCGGTGGGCAGGCGCAGCGGGTCGCGCTGGCCCGCGCGCTCGCCGTCGACCCGGCGCTGCTGCTGCTCGACGAGCCGCTCGCCGCGCTCGACGCCCGGACCCGGCTGGACACCCGCGCCGAACTCCAGCGCCACCTCGGCGCGCACCCCGGCGCGACGCTGCTCGTCACCCACGACCCCCTCGACGCCCTGGTGCTCGCCGACCGACTGGTCATCGTGGAGCACGGCCGGGTGGTGCAGGAGGGCGACGCCGCCACCGTCACGGCCCGGCCGCGCACCGACTACGTGGCCCGGCTGGTCGGCCTCAACCTGCACCGGGGCCGCGCCGACGGACATGTCGTCACCGTCGGTGAGCTGACGCTCACCACCTCCGACACCGTCCACGGTGAGGCGTTCGTCGCGTATCCGCCGGCCGCCGTCGCGCTGCACCCGTCCCGGCCGGAGGGCAGCCCGCGCAACGTGTGGGCGGCCACCGTCACCGGTGTGCAACGCCACGGCGACAACCTGCGCGTGCAGCTGGCCGGGCCGGTCGAGGTCGCCGCCGACGTCACGCCCGCCGCCGCGGCCCACCTCGGACTGATCCCCGGCCGCCTGGTCTGGGCGGCGGTCAAGGCAGCCGAGACGCGCGCCTATCCGGCGTGACAAACACCGCTGGTCGCGACATGTGCGCAGGTGAGAGGTTTGATCTGCGCTCAACCGGTCACTGGGACGGTAGCGACGACGCAAAGGGGGACACGGTGCCCGACACGATCCGCAACAGGTCCAGTCTGGACGCCGACCTGCCACGGGGAGTCACCGACCCGTTGCTCTGGCGGGCCGCGTACGACGTTGCCGTCGCCCACCGGCCCGACGATTCCGGCCGGTGCGAAAGCCTGCTGTGTGACGGTCAGGTCGCGCCGTGTGACGCGCTGACCGCCGCCCACCGCGCCATGGAACTGGCCGGGGACCGGGACTCCGACCGGGCCGAGGCCGAGACCTGGCGTACGGAGCAGCGCCGGCGCGCCGCTTGAGCGTCAGGTCGCGGGCGGTTCGAACCGCTGATGCCCCGCTTCCGTGTTTATGATCGACAACTCGGTCGGAATGCGGGGAAGAGGAGAGTTCGTGACGGTCGACGCCCACGCGTTCTGGCTCCGCGCCCCCGGCGAGGGCGAGATCCGGCCGGTCCGGCTCGCCGACCCAGGCCCCGGTGAGGTGCTGGTCCGCACCCGCTTCTCGGGTGTCAGCCGCGGCACCGAGACGCTGGTGTTCACCGGCCGCGTCCCGGCCGACCAGCACGACGCCATGCGCGCGCCGTTCCAGGAGGGCGACTTCCCGGCACCGGTCAAGTACGGCTACCTCAGCGTCGGCACCGTCGAGGCGGGCGACGAGCGGCTGCTCGGCCGTACCGTCTTCTGCCTCTACCCGCACCAGAGCGCGTACGTGGTGCCGGCCGACGCCGTGACCGTCGTGCCGGACGGCGTACCGGCCGAGCGCGCCGTGCTGGCCGGCACCGTGGAGACGGCTGTGAACGCGCTGTGGGACGCCGCCCCGCTGGTCGGCGACCGGGTCACCGTGATCGGCGGCGGGATGGTCGGCTGCGCGGTGACCGCGCTGCTGACCCGCTTCCCCGGCGTACGCGTCGAACTGGTCGACGCCGACCCGGCCCGCGCCGGTGTGGCCGCCGCGCTCGGCGCCGACTTCGCCACACCCGCCGACGCCACCGGCGAGCGCGACCTGGTGGTGCACGCCAGCGCCACCGCCGACGGGCTGCAACGCGGCCTGGAGCTGCTGCGCCCCGAGGGCACCGTGCTGGAGCTGAGCTGGTACGGCGACCGGCCGGTCACGCTGGCGCTGGGCGGCGCGTTCCACTCCCGACGGCTGGGCATCCGCAGCAGCCAGGTCGGCACCGTCTCGCCCCGGCGGGCCGACCGCAGCTACGCCGACCGGCTCGCGCTCGCCCTGGACCTGCTGGCCGACCCGGTGTTCGACGCGTTGCTCACCGGCCGGTCCCGCTTCGACGACCTGCCCGACGTGCTGGACCGGCTCGCCTCGGGTGAGCTGCCGGCGCTGTGTCATCTCATCACCTACGGCGAGGAGTGATCGTGTTCAGCGTGACCGTCCGGGACCACATGATGGTCGCCCACAGCTTCCGCGGCGAGGTCTTCGGCCCGGCGCAGCGGCTGCACGGGGCGACGTTCGTCGTCGACGCCACGTTCCGCCGCGCCGAGCTGGACGACGACGGGATCGTGGTCGACATCGGGCTGGCCACCGAGCAGCTCAGGGCCGTGCTCGCCGAGCTGAACTACCGCAACCTCGACGACGAGCCCGCCTTCGCCGGGGTGAACACCACCACCGAGGTGCTGGCGCGGACGATCGCCGACCGGCTCGCCGACGCGGTGACGGCCGGCCGGCTGGGGGAGGGCGCGCGCGGCCTGGCCGGGATCACCGTCACGCTGCACGAGTCGCACATCGCGTGGGCGAGCTACGAGCGGTCGCTCTGACCGGATGACAGTCGTCCACGTGGTGCTGCCGGGCGACATCGACGACCCGGCGGACCCCAGCGGCGGCAACGCCTACGACCGCCAGGTCTGCCGCGGTCTGGCCGCGCGCGGCTGGGCGGTACGCGAACACCAGGTACCCGGCGGCTGGCCGCATCCGGGGCCGGGGGAACGCGCCGACCTGGCCGGGCTGCTCGGCGGGCTGCCCGACGGCGTACCGGTGCTGCTCGACGGCCTGGTCGCCTCGACCGTGCCGGACGTGCTCGCCCCGCACGCCGCGCGGCTGCGCCTGGTGATCCTGGTGCACCTGCCGATCGAGGGCGAGACGGAGGCACGGTCACTGGCGGCGGCCACCGCAGTGGTCGCCACCAGCGCGTGGACCCGCGACCGGCTGCTCGACCGCTACCGGCTGCGCCCCGAACGGGTGACTGTCGCGCCACCCGGCGTCGACCCGGCGCCCGTCGCCGACGGCACGCCCGGCGGGGGACGGCTGCTCTGCGTCGCCGCGGTCACCCCGGTGAAGGGCCACGACGTGCTCGCCGCCGCGCTCACCGAGGTGGCCGACCTGGACTGGACCTGCGACTGGGTCGGTCCACCGGACCGGGACCGGGCGTTCGCCGACCGGCTGCGCGGGCGGCTCACCGCTACCGGTCTCGCCGGCCGGGTCCGGCTCACCGGTCCGCGCACCGGCCCCGACCTGGCCGCCACGTACGCGGCGGCCGATCTGCTGGTTCAGCCGTCGCGGCGGGAGACGTACGGGATGGTGGTCACCGAGGCGCTGGCCCGGGGCGTACCGGTGCTGGCGAGCGACACCGGCGGCCTGCCGGACACGCTCGGGCACGCCCCCGACGGCGACCGGCCCGGCCTGCTGGTGCCGCCGGGCGACCCGGGCGCGACCGCCGCGGCGCTGCGCCGCTGGCTCACCGACCCGGGCCTGCGGGACCGGCTGCGCCGCGCCGCCCGGCAGCGGCGGCACACCCTCACCGGCTGGACGGTCACCGTGGACCGGCTGGCGACGGCACTGAAGGAGGCGACCGCCGCATGACCACCTCACTCCCGCCCGGCTTCGCGGACTGGCTGCGACTGCGCGAGCCGGCCGACGCGGCGGCCCGCAGCACCGAGCTGGCCGACGCGGTCCGCGATCGGCTGCCCGCCGGCCGGCCGCTCGTCGTGCACGACCTGGGCAGCGGCACCGGATCGATGGCCCGCTGGCTCGCGCCCCGGCTGCCCGGCCCGCAGCGCTGGGTGCTGCACGAACGCGACGCGGACCTGCTGGCGCTGGCCCGGGCCGGGCGGCTCACCGCCGCGGACGGCGCCGAGGTCACCGTGACCACGCGCGGCTCCGACGTCACCCGGCTGACCGCCGCCGACCTGGCCGACGCCCACCTCATCACCGCGTCGGCGCTGCTGGACATGCTCACCGCGGAGGAGGTCGAGCGGATGGCGGCGGCCTGCGCCGGCCACCCGACGCTGTTCGCGCTCACCGTGACCGGACGGGCCGAGTTCACCCCGCCGGACCCGCTGGACGCCGAGCTGACCGCGGCGTTCAACGCCCACCAGCGCCGCACCGTCGACGGCCGGGTGCTGCTCGGGCCGGACGCCGTGGACGTCACGGTGGCCGCCTTCCGCCGCCACGGCGTCGAGACGCTCGTGCGGCCGACCCCGTGGCGGCTCGGCCCGGAGCAGGCGGAACTGGCCGCCGAGTGGCTCACCGGCTGGGTCGACGCGGCGATCGAGGAACGACCGCATCTGTCCGGGCCCGCCGCGACGTATCAGAAGTGGCGGCTCGCCGAGGCCGCCGCCGGGCGGCTCGACGTGGTGCTGCACCACGCGGACCTGCTCACCGGCTGAACCGAACCGGCTGCTGGCACGTGACAACCGGTGGGAACGAGGGAGGACCGTTTGTCACACGTCGCCGTCGCCGTCGCCGGACCCGTACCGGCTGTCACGCCCGCGCCGCCGCGCCGGGCCCGGGCGGGCCGGGCCTGGATCCGCCCGCTGCTCGGGCTCGCGGTGCTCGCCGCGCTCGTCGCGTCGGTGGGCACCGGCCCGTTCCTGGCCGGGTTGCGGCTGATCGACGCGCCCGCGCTGGCCGCCGCGCTCGGCATCGGCGTGATCACCACCGTCTGCTGCGCCTGGCGCTGGTCGCTGGTCGCCGGTGGGCTGGGCGTACGGCTACCGATGCGCGCCGCGGTGGCGCACTGCTACCGGGCGGTCTTCCTCAACTCCACGCTGCCCGGCGGCGTGCTCGGCGACGTGCACCGGGCGGTTCGGCACGGCCGCGACGCCGGGGACGTGGCCCGGGGCGTGCGGGCGGTGGTGTGGGAGCGCACCGCCGGGCAGGTGGTGCAGGTGGTCATCGCGGTGGCGCTGCTCGCCGCGTTCCCGTCGCCGGTACGCCGGTACCTGCCGGCGCTGGCGGCAGTGCTCGCCGTGGTCGCGCTGGCGCTGGTGCTCGCCGCCCGCGCGGTGCCCCGCTCCGGGGCGTCCCGCTTCGCCCGGGCCGCCCGGACCGCTGTCGCCGACGTCCGCTCCGGCGTGCTGGGCCGCCGGACCTGGGCCGGCGTGGTGGTCGCCTCGACAGTGGTGTTCGCCGGTCACCTGGCCACGTTCGTGGTGGCCGCTCGCACGGCCGGCACGGACGCGCCGCTGTCGCACCTGCTGCCGCTGACGCTGCTGGCGCTGCTGGCGATGGCGGTGCCGCTGAACGTGGGTGGTTTCGGGCCGCGCGAGGGGGTGGCCGCGTGGGCGTTCGCCTCGGCCGGGCTGACCGCCGCGCAGGGTGTGGCGACCGGCATGGTGTACGGCGCGCTGGTGCTGGTGGCCAGCCTCCCCGGCGCCGCGGTGCTGCTCGCGCGGCGGCTGCCCCGGCGCGAGCCCGGCAACTGTCGGTGATCCCGCCTACGGTGGGGGAGCGAGGTGTGCGTCGCCGGGTCCGCCCGGCGACCGGACGACAGGAGAACCATGGACGAAACGCTGCCCACCGCGACGGTCCGGACCCGCGTGACGGTTCCGCTCCGGTTCCCCGACGGCTACGTGACCACGGCCCGCGTGCACACCTTCCACGGTCTCGTCGACGGCCGCGAGCACCTGGCGTTCGGTCTCGGTGAGCACGCCGACGCCGACCCGCCGCTGGTCCGCCCGCACAGCGAGTGCCTCACCGGGGACGTGTTCGGCAGCCAGCGCTGCGACTGCGGCCCGCAGTTGCGCGAGGCGGTCGAGCGGATCGCCCAGGCCGGCGGCTACCTGCTCTACCTGCGGCAGGAGGGGCGCGGCATCGGCCTGTACGCCAAGCTCGACGCGTACGCCCTGCAGGACGGCGGCCTCGACACGTACGAGGCGAACCTGGCGCTCGGGCGCGGCGCGGACGAGCGCGACTACACGGTGGCCGCGCAGATGCTCGCCGCGCTGGGCGTGGACCGGGTGTCCCTGCTCAGCAACAACCCGGACAAGGCGGCCCAGCTCGAGCAGCTGGGCGTGAAGGTGGCCGACCGGGTGTCCACCGGCGTGCACCTGTCGCCCGCCAACGCCGGCTACCTGGCGGCCAAGGTGACCCGCGCCGATCACGCCCTCGACCTGCCGTTCGTGCCGTGACCACCCGCCCGTACGTGCTGCTCAGCTGCGCGATGTCGATCGACGGCTACATCGACGACGCGAGCACCGAGCGGCTGCTGCTGTCGAACGACGACGACCTGGACCGGGTGGACGCGACACGGGCCGGTTGCGACGCGATCCTGGTCGGTGCGGCCACCGTGCGCCGCGACGACCCCCGCCTGCTGGTGCGCAGCGAGCACCGGCGCGCCGAGCGGGCGGCGCGCGGGTTGCCGCCGTCGCCGGTGAAGGTGACCGTCACCGGCAGCGGCGACCTCGACCCGCGGGCCCGGTTCTTCACCGCGGGCGACGGGCTCAAGCTGGTGTACTGCCCGAGCGGCGTGGTGGACAAGGCCCGCGAGCAGGTGGGCGCGGTGTCCACTGTCGTCGACGCGGGCGATCCGGCCACCGCGGAGGCGGTGGTGGCCGACCTGGCCGGGCGCGGGGTGACGCGCCTGATGGTGGAGGGCGGCGGGACGGTCCACCGCCAGTTCCTCACCGCCGGCCTGGCCGACGAGTTGCACCTGGTCGTGGCGCCGTTCTTCGTGGGGGACGGGCGGGCGCCGCGCTTCGTCGGGGACGGCCGCTTCCCGTGGCACCCGGGCCGTCGGGCCCGGGTGGTCGAGGTGCGCCAGATCGGCGACGTGGTCCTCACCCGGTACGCGCTGTCCGACCGCTGCCCGGCCTGACCGTCGTGTCGATGCGGTCCGCCCTTGTGCAAGCTCACGGTCGTGATTAGTTTGTTGACCATCCATACGAACTAATCCACTGCGCTTCCCTTCCCGAAGGGGGACCGATGACCGCGCACCACCCCGACCCGGGCTCCTCCCGCCGCCGCTTCCTCGGCCTGGTCGGCCTCGGCGTGGCCGCCACCGCCACCGGCCCGCTGCTCGCCGGCTGCTCGGAGAAGCCGGCCGGCTCCGGCGCCGCCCAGAACCTCGACGCCGTCTCCGGCCTGCTGCCCACCCGCAAGGACCTGCCCGGCGGCATCAAACCCGACATCACGGGTACGCGCCCGGTGCCCGACGGCTACACCAGCTACCCGGCGAACCTCGTCGACGCCATCACCGACAAGCCCGGCACCAGCGGCAAGCAGGTCACCGCGATGACCCCCGCCTGGGGTCCGGCACCGCCCGGAGCCGCGCAGAGCGCCTACCTCCAGGCCGTGAACGCCGAGCTGGGCGTACCAGTCAACTTCACCATCCAGGACGGCAACACGTACGCCGACAAGCTCAACGCGATGCTCGGCGCGCGGGACGTACCGGACCTGCTGTGCGTGCCGGGGTGGGAGGTGGAGAAGATCCCGCGCTTCGCCGAGGCGATCAAGGTGCTCTTCGAGGACCTGACCGACCACCTCAAGGGCGACGCCGCCGCCGCGTACCCGATGCTGGCGAGCTTCCCCACCGGAGCCTGGCGGCGGGCGGTGTGGAACGAGCGGATCATGTCCGTGCCCAACCCCACGGACGGGCCGTTCCCGTGGGCGCTGTTCACCCGCAAGGACGTGCTCGACGCCCGCGGCCTGGGCGTGCCGGCGAACCTGGACGACCTGCTCGCCGCGGCCAAGCAGGTCACCGACCCGGCGCGCAAGGTGTGGGCGTTCAACGACGTCTTCGCCATGATCCAGATGTTCCACAAGGTGCCGGGCCACAAGGGCGGATGGCGGGTCAAGCCGGACGGCACCCCCGAGTTCAAGTACGAGACCCCGGAGTTCCGCCGCGCGCTGGAGGTCATGGCCAAGATCTACGCGGACGGCCTGGTCCACCCGGACATCATGGCCAGCAAGGGCGCGGACGCCAAGCAGCTGTTCGCCAAGAACGGCGCGATCGTCTTCCTCCAGGACGGCGTCGGCTTCTGGCAGGGCGCCCAGGCCGAGCACCAGAAGACCAACCCGAAGCTGAACATCCAGCCGGTGCCGATCTTCTCCGCCACCGGCGGCGACCCGCTGGTCTGGGGCGACGACGAGCCGATCTCCTACACGTTCGTCAAGAAGGGCCTCGGCAAGGACCGGGTCCAGGAACTGCTGCGGATCATCAACTGGTGCTCCGCGCCGCTCGGCAGCCAGGAGGCGCAGCTGCGGGACTTCGGGGTCGCGGGCAAGCACCACACCCCGTCACCGAACGGTCCCGTCAAGACCGACCTGGCGTTCAAGGAGATCGCCAACCAGTACTTCTTCATCAGCGGCCGCAACCCCACCATCGGGCCGTTCCCGGACACCCCGCGCTTCGTGCCGGACGTGCTCGCGTACTCCAACGAGATGGTCAAGCACATGGAGCCCAACCCCTGGGCCGGGGTGAAGCTGGAGATGCCCGCGGCCTACAAGGCCAACCAGGTGCCCACCGAGGACAAGTTCACCGACGTGCTGCGCGGCCGCCGGCCGCTCAGCGACGTGGACGCCATCGTCAAGGAGTGGAAGGCGAACGGCGGCGAGGAGGCCCGCAAGCTGCTCGCCGACTCGCTGCCCAAGGAGGGCCGGTGAACGAGCCGGCCGTCCTGGCCGGGCCCGAACGGGCCCGGCCGGACGCGCCGGCCCCACCCGGCCGCCCGCCCCGACGCCGCCCGTCCCGCCGCCGGGTGCCGCTGCGCACCCGGCTGCGCCGGGACTGGCAACTGCTCGCCATGGTGGCGCCCGGCTTCCTCATCCTGCTGATCTTCAGTTACCTGCCGATCGCCGGCAACGTGATCGCGTTCCAGGACTACAACCCCTACCTGGGCGACAACCCCTGGCAGGCGTTCCTGCACAGCGACTGGATCGGCTTCGGGCAGTTCCAGCTGCTGTTCGACGACCCGGCGTTCTGGGACGCGTTCCGCAACACGCTGGCGATCACCGCGTTCCAGCTCGTCTTCTTCTTCCCGCTGCCGATCCTGCTGGCGATCGCACTGCACAACCTGCTGTCCAGCCGGCTGCGCGGGCTGATCCAGACGATCGTCTACCTGCCGCACTTCTTCAGCTGGGTACTGGTGGTGACGTTCTTCGTCGCGATGCTCGGCGGCGCCGGGCTGCTCGCCCAGAGCATGCGCGAGGCCGGGATGCAACCGTGGAACGTGATGACCAACCCGGACACGTTCATCGTCCTGGTCACCGTCGAGGCGGTGTGGAAGGACGTCGGCTGGGGCACCATCGTCTTCCTCGCCGCGCTGTCCACCATCGACCAGAACCTCTACGAGGCCGCCGCCGCGGACGGCGCCGGCCGGTGGCGGCGGCTGTGGCACATCACGCTGCCCGGCCTGCGCCCGGTGATCGTGCTGCTGCTCATCCTGCGGCTGGGCGACGCGCTCTCGGTCGGGTTCGAGCAGTTCCTGCTGCAACGCGACGCCGTCGGCCGGCAGGCCGCCGAGGTGCTCGACACCTTCGTCTACCACTTCTCCATCGCCACCGGGAACTACGGCTACGGCGCCGCGGCCGGACTGTTCAAGGCCGTCATCGGGCTGGTTCTCATCCTGGCCGCGAACCGCGTGGCGCACATGCTCGGCGAACGAGGGATCTACTCGAAGTCATGACCACGCTGATCCGCCGGGCCGCCGGCGACCGATCCCGCCGGCCGGTGTGGCAGGAACCGCCCACCCCGGTCGGCCAGGGGCTCAAGGCCGTCCTGCTCACCGTGCTGGTGGCGGGCGTACTCTTTCCGCTCTGGGTGATCCTGGTGACCAGCCTCTCCTCCCGGGAGACCATCGCGCGGGCCGGCGGTCTGGTGGTCGTGCCCCGGGGCATCGACACGTCCGCGTACGAGACGATCTTCGCCGGCGGTGCGGTGACCCGGGCGCTGTGGATCAGCACGCTGGTCACCGTCTTCGGCACCGCCATCGCGCTGACCGTCACCGTGCTCGCCGCGTACGGGCTGTCCCGGCCGGGCTCGCTGGGCCACCGCTGGCTGCTGGCGTACTTCCTGATCCCGTTCCTGGTCTATCCGCCGCTGGTGCCGCGCTACCTGGTGGTCACCGGGCTGGGCCTGAAGGACACCATCTGGGCGCTGGTCCTGCCGCCGGCGATCAGCGTGTTCAACCTGGTCGTGGTGCGCGGGTTCTTCCAGGGCATCCCGTCGGAACTGCTGGACAGCGCCCGCATCGACGGCGCGAGTGACTTCCGGACGCTCGCGCGTATCGTGCTGCCGCTGTCCCGCGCGGTGATCGCCGTGGTCGGCCTGTTCTACGCGGTCAGCTACTGGAACGTCTGGTTCGACGCGTTGCTGTTCATCGACCGCAACGACATGTACCCGATCCAGCGGGTGCTCCAGAGCTACCTGCTGGCCGGGCAGGCCCCGCACACCTCCGGCGGCAGCAGCGGGGTGACCATGCCGCCGACCGAGGCGGTCAAGATGGCGGTGGTGGTGCTGACCGTCGCGCCGATCGTCGCGGTCTACCCGTTCATCCAGCGGCACTTCGTCAAGGGCGTGCTGATCGGCGCGGTGAAGGGCTGAGGCCGCGGGTCTGTCACAGCACCTGGGACAGGAAGCGTCGCAGTCGTGGGTGCTCCGGCGCCTCGAACACCGCCTCCGGTGGCCCGGCCTCCAGCACCACGCCCGCGTCCATGAACGCCACCGTGTCGGCGACGCTGCGCGCGAACCCCATCTCGTGGGTGACCACGACCATCGTCATCCCGGCGGCGGCCAGGTCCGCCATCACCGCGAGCACGCCCTTCACCAGTTCCGGGTCCAGCGCGCTGGTCGCCTCGTCGAACAGCATCACCTGCGGGCGCAGCGCGAGCGCCCGCGCGATGGCGACGCGCTGCTGCTGGCCGCCGGAGAGCTGCGCGGGCCGCGCGTCCGCCTTGCCGGCCAGGCCCACCAGGTCGAGCTGGGCGCGGGCCAGCGCCACCGCCTCGTCCTCGCTCATCTTCTTGAGTTTGCGCAGCGCCAGCGTGATGTTGCGCAGCACGCTCAGGTGCGGGAACAGGTTGAACTGCTGGAACACCATGCCGATGCGCTGGCGCAGCGCGTCCGGGTCGTCGCGCAGCACGCTGCGCCCGTCCAGCAGCACGTCACCCCGGTCCGGCTCGATCAGCCGGTTGATGGTGCGCAGCAGCGTCGACTTGCCGGAGCCGGACGGGCCGATCACGCAGGCCGCCCTTCCCCGGGCCACGTCCAGGTCCGCGCCGCGCAGTACCCGGTGCGCGCCGAAGGCCAGGTGCACGTCGCGGACGGCCAGGCTGACCGAGGTCGTGGTGGTGGTCATCGCGGGTCCTTTCCGGACGGGGTGAGATCCGCCGGCTCGGCGTCGGGCTCGGGCTCGGGCGGCGCGGCCGGGCGGCCCTGCCGCAGCCGCCGGTCCAGCCAGTTGACCGCGTGGGTCAGCGGCACGGTCAGCACCAGGTAGAACAGCCCGGCCAGCAGCAGCGCGGACTGGTTGCCGGTGTTGGCCGCGTAGTCCTGCCCGATCCGGAACAGCTCCCGCTGGCTGGCCAGCAGGCCGAGGAAGTAGACCAGGCTGGAGTCCTTGATCAGCGCGATGAGCTGGTTGACCCAGGCGGGCAGGACCCGGCGTACGCCCTGCGGGATGATCACCAGGCGCATCGCCTCGCCCCAGGAGAAGCCGAGCGCCCGCGCGCCCTCCAACTGGGCGGCCTCCACGCTGAGGATGCCCGCCCGGAAGATCTCACCGAGGTAGGCGGCGGCGATCAGGGACAGCGCCAGCACGCCCAGCGGATACGGGTTCGGGCCCCACACCTGCATGCCGAGCGGCGCCAGGCCCACGCCGATCAGGAGGATGGTCGCCGCGGCCGGCAGGCCGCGGAACACGTCGGTGTAGACCCGTGCCGGCCACCGCAACCATCGGGTACGCGAGATGCCGGCGACGGCCAGCAGCATGCCCAGCACCGAGCCGAGCAGGGCGGCGGAGACCGCCAGGGTGAGCGTGTTGGGCAGCCCGACGGTGAGCATCTCGGGCAGCGCCTCGCGCATCGAGTCCCAGTCGAAGAACGTCTCCCACAGCGTGCTCAGTGGATCCATGTCCGCTCCGTCCGCCCCGCTCGTGCTCGGTTACCGGTTCAGGAGGCGGCCGACGGCGACGGCACCGCCACCGACCCGCTGCCCGGCTTGAAGTCGGCCGGGATCGGCCGCCCCGGGTAGTACTCGGCCTGCAGGCGGCTCCACGTGCCGTCGGCGATGACCTCGTCGAGGCCCTTGTTCAGCGCCTCGCGCAGCTTGTCGTCGCCCTTCGCCACCGCGTACGCGGTAGGGGTGGGGCTGAGCTGCTTCGCCGCGACCTTGATCTTGCCGTTGCTGTCGGCGGCGGACTTGTCGCCGATCTCGGCCGGGGCGATCCAGGCGTCAGCGGTACCGGCCTTGAGCTGGTTGATCGCGCTGTTGTAGTCGGGCACCCGCACCGGGTCGAGGTTCTGCTTGGTGGCGTAGTCGTCCTGCACCGTGCCCTGGACCACCACCACGCGCTTGCCGGCGAGCTGGTCGAAGCCGGTGATCGAGGAGCCGGCCGGCACGTCCAGGCCGAAGTAGCCGAAGTCGTAGCCGTTGCCGAAGTCCACTGTCTTCTTGCGCGCCTCGGTGATCGTGATCGAGGAGCTGCCCACGTCGAACTTGCCGCTGTTGACCTGCGCGAGCAGGCCGGAGAAGTCGGTGCCGACGAACTCCACCTTCAGGTCGATCTTGGCGGCCACGGCACGCAGCAGCTCGTTGTCGAAGCCGGTGAACTCACCGTCCTTCAGGAAGACGTTCGGCGGGGCGTCGGTGAGCGTGCCGGCGCGGATCACGCCGGGCTGGAGCAGGCCGTACGGGTTGTCGGCCGCGGCGGTGTCGTCGTTGCCGCAGGCGGTGAGCGCGGTGACGGCGAGCAGGGCGGCCGCGCCGACGGCGGCGGCACGGGTCAGGACGGTACGGAAACGCACGATGTCTCTCCAGAGTGGATGGACGCGCGCGGTGCGCGTCGACGCCGGCCCGCCGGACGGACGGCCGGGCCGGAGAAGGGTGGAACGGGGAAAGGAGGAGTGGCGTTCGCTCAGCGCGCGAGGCGACAGGCGTCGCTGCACACCCGCATCAGGTCGACGTGGCGGCGCTTGACCAGCGCGAAGCGGGCCGGGTACGCGGCGACGTCGCCGGACGGGGTGGAGGGTGGTGCGGACATCGGTCTCCCTGGTCTGTTGCTGACCTGGGTGCCAGGCCACGCTTGCACCGGCGGCTGCCGGTGCCTGGTCTTCACCCGGGGCACCCCACCGCGGAGGAGGGTTGCCGGCCAGCGAGCCGGGGCTTCGCGCTGGCGCTCATGACCTGCCCAGAAGGCTAGCAGCACCGCCGAGGTGGTCGTCCAGCGGTTATGACCACCCTCACGTGGCCCCCGCACCGGCGGGCCGGGACGCCTGCCGCGCGGGTGCGGCCGGTGAGCCGCAGAATGGGCGAATGAGCGACCGGCGGGTGGCAGTCGACGACCTCGGTGCGTGGTTGATCAAGGGGAACGCGGACGCGGTGGACCTGACGGCCCGCTTCGTCGCCGACCCGCGCGTCACCGGCTGGTGCGTCCGACCGGGTTACCGGGTACGGCTGATGCGCGCCGGTCAGCCGGTCGTGTTCTGGGCCAGCGGCAGCAGGGGCCGGGCGCCGTACGGCGTCTGGGGCGTCGGCCGGATCGCCGCCCCGCCGGAGCCGGGTGCGCCGGGCGAGGCGTGGACCGCGCCGCTGGACCTGACGATCCTGGACGAGCCGCTGCGGGTACGCCGCGAGGTGCTGCGCGCCGACCCGCGGCTGGCCGGCGCGGAGGTGCTCCGGCAGCCGCAGGCGGCGAACCCGTCCTACCTGACAGTGGCCCAGTTCGAGGCGCTGCGCGCCTACCTGCCCCGCGACGGCGGCGGCTGACCGGCCCGTCCGGCGCGCCGGTGCCCGGG
>NZ_JBXUOV010000126.1:0-17259 GCF_057196585.1 Micromonospora sp. ATLC20 | reverse complement strand
GTCCACGCCGGCCGACGCGGCAGCCGCCGCCGACGCGGGAGCCGACGGCGCGGGCGCGGCCGGGTCGGCCACGGTGAAGCGGTACGACCCCTGGACCGGGTGGCCGTCGCGGGACACCACCCGGTACGCGACCGTGTAGGTGCCGTTGCCCAGCGGCTCGTCGATCGTCACCGTGCCGGTGGCACCGTTCACCGCCGGTGCGGAGGTGGGGACCTTACGCTGACCGGCGTCGCTGACCGTGATCGTGGTGAAGGAGGGGTTCAGCCCCTGCATGAACCGCAGCGTGACCTGCGTCGGCGCGGCGGTGAGCCGGGCGTCGCGCGCCGGTGTGGCCTCCTGGAGCGAGTTGTGCGCCGCCGCCGGCGTGGCCGGGACCAGCAGCAGGGCGGTGAAGACCGCGGCGAGCAGCGCGGTGACGGAACGGGTACGCATGACGCGCCTTCCTGTGCTGGTCAGCCGAGCAGTTGCCGGCCGATCCAGCCGCCCTCGGGGCAGCCGGGCGGTACGGCGAACACGGCGGAGCCGATCGGGGTGGTCCACTCGTTGAGCAGGTCGCGCTCGGCGAGCCGGCGTTGGATGGGCAGGAACTGACCGGCGATGTCGGCCTGGTACGAGGCGAAGACGAGCCCGCTGTCCGCGTCGCCCTCGGGCGTCGGCACGCCGTCGTAGTTGTACGGCCGGCGCAGGATCTTCTGCCGGTCGTCGGTGACGCGGGCCCGGGTCAGGTGCGAGAAGTCGGGGATGACGGTGAGCCCGTCGGGGCCGAGCGCGGCGAAGTCCGGCTCGTCGTGTTCGGCCCGGCCGGTCAGCGGCGCGCCGGTGTCGAGGCGCCGCCCGACGGCGAGTTCCCGGTCGGTGCGGCCCAGCAGGTCCCAGGTCTCCAGGTGCATGCTGATCCGCCGCACCACGAGCGTGGTCGAGTCCCGCAGCCAGTCCGGTCCGTCGGTCACCCACACCGCGGTGTCCGCCGGGGTGCCGGGCTTCGGGTTGGCGGTGCCGTCGAGCTGCCCGAACAGGTTGCGCTGGGTACGCCCGGGCTCGGCGCCGGCGGCCCGGCGGAAGCCCTGCTGCACCCAGCGGACGACGGCGAACGGACGGCTGTCCTTGACCAGGACCCGCTGGGCGTGGGCGACGGTGAGCGGGTCGTCGGCGCAGATCTGCAGCAGCAGGTCCCCGCCGGACCAGCGGGGTTGCAGCCGGTCGATGCCGAACGCGGGCAGCTCGGCCACCGAGGCGGGCCGCCGGTCGTCGAGCCCGGCGGCGGCGTAGAGCCCGGGACCGAAGCCGAACGTGACTGTCAGCCGGGCCGGCAGGACGCTCAGTTCCGGCTCGGTGTCGGCCAGCGCCGGGCGACCCTGGGTGAGCCGCGCCGCGTCGTCGGAGAGCAGCCGCAGCATCCGCCCGAGCGCCGCCCGGCCGGTGCCGGGGCGCAGCGTGAACGCGACGAACGCGGCGTGCGCCTGCGGGTCGGTGGTGACCCCGGACTGCCTGGTGCCGTGGAACGGCTCGACCGCGCTGCCCACCTGGGCGACCGGAACGGGCTCGGCGGGGCGTACCCCGGCAGTGCCGGAACGGACGGCGGTGAGGGCGCCGGCGCCGGCCAGCGCGCCCCCGGCGGCCATCGCGCCGCCGGTGAGCAGGCCGCGCCGGCTCACCCGGCGGGCCGTGGCGGGACTGTCGCTCATGACGCCGGGCTCATGCTCATTTCCGGCATCGGGGACTCACCGTGGCCGGGTGCGTAGGACTCCTGGGCGCCGGTGAACGGCTTCGCCACCGCGGTGAACGTCTGGGTCCGGCCGTCGGCGAAGGTGAGCGTGATGTCGAGCTGGTCGCCGGGGCGCACCGGGCGGGTCAGGTCCATCAGCATCAGGTGGTCGCCGCCGGGCTCCAGGGCGGCCTGGGAGCGGGCAGCGACCACGACGCCGCCCTGCTTCTGCCGCATCGCCATCTTGCCGTCGGTCATGGCCATCTCGTGGATCTCGGCCCGGGAGACGTCGGTGGTCACCCCGGTGATCGTGACGTCGGTGTCGCCGTCGTTGGCGAGCGTGGCGAACGCGGCGGTCATGCCCTTGTCGGCGGCCTTCACCCAGGGGTCGCGGACGGTGAGCACGCCCGCCGCCGCGCTCGCCGGAGCCGACGCCGAAGCCGAGGACGACGTGGCGGCGGACGGCGTGTCCGAGGACCCGCAGGCGGTGACCGACGCGGCGAGCATGGCGGCGCCGATCAGGGCCGCCGGGCGCAGGAACCGGCGGCGGGTGGTGCTGGGCATGACGTCGTCCCCTCGAAGATCCGGTGTTCGTACCGTTTGTCGGCGCGGTACGCCGGATAGTTCCGGCCGGGGCGGTCGATCACGTCACACCCCGCCCGGCGGACCGGCGCCGACCGGGGACCGGCGGTGTGGCCGGAAGGCATAATGGTTCCGGGTGTCACGTGGCGCGCCGGGCGCGGCCGCGGCCGGACGAGGGTGCCGGGCGGGTGCCCGGACGAGGGAGGCGACGGTGAGCCAGGTGACGACCGGGGCGACCCGCAACACCCGGCAGCGCGCCGAGGTGCTGGCGCTGCTGCGGGAGCTGGACGGCTTCCACAGCGCGCAGCAGCTGCACCAGATGCTCGTCCAGCGGCAGGCGAAGGTCGGCCTCACCACGGTGTACCGGACGCTGCAGATGCTCGTCGACAACGGCGAGATCGACTCGGCGCGGCTACCCGGCGGCGAGCACCTCTACCGGCGGTGCAGCCAGAGCCGCCATCACCACCACCTGGTCTGCCGCCGCTGCGGCCGGGCCGTGGAGGTGGCCGGCCCGGCCGTGGAGCGGTGGGCCGACCAGGTCGCCGCGCAGCACGGCTTCACCGACGTCGGGCACACCCTGGAGATCTTCGGTACCTGCGACCGCTGCGCCGCCTGAGCGGTGCCACGGGCGGGCGGTGGCCCGCCCGCCCGTGCGTCCGGTCAGCAGTTGCGCAGCGTGGGGGACTGGTTGAGCAGCTGGCCCCGGCTGGAGGTGAACCGGCGGTACGCCTCGGAGCCGGCCGCGCCGGGGCGGAAGGCCGCCACCCGGTGGCAGTTCTGGAACGCCAGCGTCACCCCGAAGTGCCGTTCCAGGCCGGCACGGATCGCGTCGCTGGCGAGTGCGCGCAGCAGTTGCCCGCGCTCGGCGTCGCCCGGCGGCGGCACCACGTTGTCGGCGAACTCGGCGTCGGACGCGGCCAGGTCGGCTGCGACCCGGCTGACCGTCTCCCACGCATACGGCAGGGAGTCACGGACGCAGGCCACGAACTCCTCCTCGTCCACGGGACCGGTCTCGGCGGCGTGCAGCAGGGCGGGCGGAACGGTGAGCGACATGGGTCCTCCGTCATCACTAACGAACACGGTTTCCATTACCGATTGAGCACACCACGCGGCGGAGGGCCCGTCAACTACCGGCGCACGCGAAACGGCGGGCGGACCCGAAGGCCCACCCGCCGTCCGGCGGTGCGACGTGTCAGCGCAGACGCGCCTCGATCGCCTCGATGACGCGGGGACGCAGCTCGGCGGCGCGGACCACCGCGTCCACCGAACCGACCTCGACCGCCCGCTGGATGCTGTGCACCCGGTCGAACTCGGCGGCCACCTCGCCCAGCTTCTCCGCCCGCACCGACGAGCGCAGCTCGTCCAGCTCGGCGGTGAGCGTCGCCCGCTCGGTGCCGGCCGCGGCGGCGACCTTCGCCTCCAGGTCGCGTACCCGCGCATCGGCGGCGGTGCGGGCGGCGACCTCGCCGGCGAACACCACGGCGGCGGCGGGCGCGCCACCGAGCACCGAGGCGAACGACCCCTCGATCGCTAGCACCGTCATGTCCGGGTTGAGTGCCTTGGAGAAGACCACGAACGCGCCGCCGTGGTAGCGCGAGATCACGCAGAACACGATCGGGCCGCGGAAGTTGACGATCGCCCGGCCGATCTCCGCGCCGTACTCCAGTTGCAGCTTGCGCATCGACTCGGGTGAGCCGTCGAAGCCGGACAGGTTGGCGAGCACCACAAGCGGCCGGTTGCCGCTGGCCGCGTTGATCGCCCGCGCGGCCTTCTTCGACGAGCGCGGGAACAGCGTGCCCGCGGTGTAGGTGTCCGGGCCGTCGGTGGGCGGGAAGCCGTGCCGGGGCACCGAGCGGGACTCGATGCCGAGCAGGCACACCGGGATGCCGCCGAGGTGCACGTCCTGCACTACAGCGGTCTCCGCGTCGGCCATGCCGGCCCACCGCTCCAGCACCGGGTGGTCCTGGTCGGCGAGGGCCCGCATCACGGTACGGATGTCGAACGGCTTCTTGCGGTCCGGATTCGCGGTGGCGGAGAAGATCTCGCCCACCGTGGCGAAGTCGCTGCCGGCCACCGCGTGCGGGTAACCGCAGATGTCCCGGTCCACCGGGTCCATGGTGACGGCCCGGCGCGGAGCGTCCTCGCCCGGCGCCACGTACGTGTGGTCGTAGTGCGCCATCAGCACGTCCCGCGCGGCCGGCAGGTCCGGCGCCCAGTACTGCGCCTGCCCGTTCGGGCCCATCACCCGGTCGTAGCCGCCGATGCCGAAGTTGTCCTCGGCGGAGACGCCGCCGGAGAAGTCGAGCGACTGCTTGCCGGTGAGCACCATCGCCGAGTCCGGCGTCATGACCAGCACGCCCTTGGTGTGCATGAGCATCGTCGCCTCGGCGTTCCAGTACGGCTGCGCGCCGACGTTGATGCCCGCCACCACGATGTTGATCTCACCGCCGTCCTGGGTGAACTCGACGATCCGCTTGAGCGCCGCGGCCACCCAGTCCATGTTCTCGGTGCCGGAGGTCATCGAGATCCGGGCACCGGCGGACAGCGCGTACCACTCCAGCGGCACGCCCATCCGCTGCGCCAGGTCCAGCGCGGCGATCACCCGCCGGCACTCCGGCTCGGACAGCGCGCCCAGCGACTTGGTCGGGTCGCCGAGCAGCACCACCCGGGTCACGCCCTGCGGGTGCCGCGGCGTCGGCGTGGTGACCACACCGGCCACGATCGCCGCCGTGTTGCGGCCCTTCGGCCGGTCCACCGGCACGAGCCGGTGGTCGGCGTCCAGGTCGTGCTCGGCGAAGTCACCGAGCAGGCCGGTCAGCTCGTACGGGTAGACCGTGTTGCGCCCGGCCGCGCGCAGCACCTTCAGCCGGTAGTCGTCAAGCGGCTCGACCGGCTCGGCCGGCGGCTCGCCCACCGTCAGCTGCGCGTGCCCGGTGACGTCGAACGTGATCCGCACGCCGACCTTGGTCAGCTCGCCGGTACGCCGGTCGCGCTGCCGCGCGATGAACAGGATCTCCTCCAGCTCGGCGCCCACTGTGGTCGGGCGTACCCGCCCGGCGATCAGCTCCATCTCCTCGCGGGTCAGCTCGCTCGGCGGCCACACGTAGACGACGATCCGGTTGGTCGGGAACCGCGACTTCGACGGCCGCCTCGACTGCGCCCGGCGGATCGAGTCGATGCAGGCCGCCACCGTGTCCTCGGTGGTCGGCAGCGCCACCAGCCGGCCGTCCTGCTCCCGCAGCCCGGTCAGGTCACGCACCTGCGCGAACGCGACCAGCCGCTGGTCGGACGGGTTCTGCCGGGCGACCGCCTGGAACAGGTAGACCTCCTCGTCCAGCGACGGCAGCCGGGTCAGGTCGAACTCGCGCAGCCGTTCCAGCTGCATCCGCTGCGCGATGTACGGGTGCAGGCCCCGGATCAGGCGCTCCTCGGCCATCCCGCCGTCCTGCGCCGGGCGGAACGTGACGTGGTGGTGCATCACCGCGCCGGCACGCCCGGCCACAGTGGTGGTGAGGCGGCGCACCTGCTGCGGCAGCGGGTGCGCGTTCACCACCTCCAGCAGAGCGGCGGCGGTGGCGTCCAGGTCCTCCGGCTGGTTCTCCCAGGCCAGGTAGACGTCCGCGTCGACGGCCTCGCAGTCCCGGGCCACCTCGGCCAGGCCGCGCAGCGCGTCGCCGAGCGCGTCGAACCGGACGGCGGCCGAGACCACGCTCGACCCGTCCCGCCCGGCCACCACGAACGTGCAGCCACCGGCGGTGCGGGTGCTGACCTCGGTGAGCGCCTTGTTGCCGTAGTAGCGGCGGGTCAGCACCTCCAGCATGGCCGCGTTGTCCACGTCGTTGCGGACCAGGCGCTGGCCGAGCAGCCGGACCAGCGGCTCGGTGCTGCGCACCATCTCGGCGATCCGCTCGGCGCGGTCCGGCGCGTCCGGCTGCGCGTCGAGGTGCCGCAGGTGGGTGCGGACCTGGGCGTAGACCCGGGCCCGGTTGCGGCGCAGCAGCGGCTGGGCGAACCAGGCGAACACCACGCCCCGGGCCAGGTCGGCGACCACCGGGAAGCGGACCTGGGTGGCCGCGACGAGCCGCTCCAGCGCGAGACCGGCCGGCTCGCGCAGCGCCTCGTCCGGCGGCGGCTCGCGCAGCCAGGAACGCAGCAGCGCGGCGATCACCGTGGCGTCGGCGGCGGCCCGCTGCTGGGCCAGGAAGATCCGGAAGACCGCGGCCTCCAGCTCGGGGGAGCGGTCCAGTTCGGTGACGCCGTAGTGGGCGAGCGCCTTGGCCAGGCGGGCCCGGAACGAGTCCGGCGAACCGGCCCGCTCGACGTCGAGGCTCTGCAGGTAGGTGTGGAAGTACTCGCGGGCGCTGTGCACGTGCCCGCCCGGCCCGTCGTCGCCGCCGGGCCGGTTACGGCTCAGCTCCGCCAGGTCGGCGAAGACGTTCACCAGTTCCAGTTCCTCGGCCAGCGGCCGGTGCCCCGCCTCGGTGGCCGCCCGCCGCGCGTCCAGGTAGTCGCCGAGCACCCGCCGCTCGTCGTGCGGGTCCACGTCGTAGCCGAGCAGCAGCGCGCACAGGTCCTCCTGGCCGCGCTCGGCCCGGGATCGCGCCGGCACGTCGGCGGGCGCCGTGGGCAGGTCCAGCTCGACAGCCGGTCCGGCCGGGCCGGCGGCCGCCTCGGTGCCCTCCTCGGCGATCGGCTCCAGGCGCAGCAGCGGCGCACCGGCCTCGACCTGGGTGCCCACCGCGACCGACGACTCCTTGAGGCGGGCCCGGAACGGCGCGCGCAGCACCGTCTCCATCTTCATCGCCTCCAGCACCAGCACCGGCGCGCCGGCCTCGACCTCCGCGCCGACCGCAAGTGGCGTGGCGACCACGAGCGCCGGCATGGGGGAGCGCAGCACGCCGCCCTCGTCGCGGCTGATCCGGTGCGTCACACCGTCCACCTCGACCAGGTGGACCGGGCCGTGGGTGTCGGTGAGCAGGCGGAACCGGGCGCCGTTGACGGCGATCTGGCCGGTGTGCCGGTCGAAGCGGTCCAGCTCGACATCCGCGGTGCGCACGTCGCCACCGGCCTCGACACCGACCCGGAACCGGTGCGCGCCGACCCGGGCCACCCGCATCCGGTAGGTCGCGCCGCGCAGCTTCAGGTCCAGCGGCCGGCCGCTGCGGTGCTGCACCTGCGGGCGTCCACCGGCCGCGGTGGACAGCAGCCGCTGCCGTTCGGCGGTCTCGTCCTCCTCGTACGCCTCGATCGCGGCGGCGGCCAGCGCGACGGCGGAGTGCCGGTGCGCGACCAGGCGGCCCTCGCCGCGTACCCGGTCGATCCAGCCGGTGTCCGCGCTGGCGTCGATCACCTCGGGCTGGTCGAGCAGCTCGAGCACGAAGCTCTTGTTCGTCGCGCCGCCGGCGATGACCACAGTGGTGTTCGCCATCGCCCGCCGCAGGCGGCCCAGCGCCTCGTCCCGGTCCCGGCCGTACGCGATGATCTTCGCGATCATGGAGTCGAAGTCGGCCGGGATGGTGTCGCCCTCGCTGACCCCGGTGTCGACCCGGATGCCGGGGCCGGCGGGCAGGTCCAGCCGGGTGATCCGGCCGGGGGAGGGCGCGAAGTCGCGGTCCGGGTCCTCGGCGTTGAGCCGCGCTTCGATCGCGTGCCCGCGCTCGACCGGCGGCTCACCGGTGAGGCGGCCTCCGCCGGCCACGTGCAGCTGCGCCTTGACCAGGTCGAACCCGGTGGTCGACTCGGTGATCGGGTGCTCGACCTGCAGGCGCGTGTTGACCTCCAGGAACGCGAACAGCCGGTCGCCCGGGTGGTAGAGGAACTCGACGGTGGCCGCGCCCCGGTACCCGACCGCGACCGCCAGCCGCTCCGCCGACGCCTTCAGCTCCGCGGTCTGCTCCGGGCTCAGCACCGGCGACGCGGACTCCTCGATCACCTTCTGGTTGCGCCGCTGCACCGAGCAGTCCCGTACCCCGAGCGCCCACGCGGTGCCCTGACCGTCGGCGATCACCTGGACCTCGACGTGCCGGGCACCGGTGACCAGGCGCTCCAGGAACACCACGCCGCTGCCGAACGCCCGCGCCGCCTCCTGGCTGGTGCGCTCATAGGCGTCGGCCAGCTCGGCGTCGCTGCGGATCACCCGGATGCCGCGCCCGCCGCCACCGGCTGTCGCCTTGAGCATCAGCGGGTAGCCGATCGAGGCCGCCGCGCGCAGCGCGTCGTCCAGGCTCTCCACCGCGCCGCGGCTCCACGGCGCGACCGGCACGCCGACCTCCTCGGCGATCAGCTTCGCGCCGATCTTGTCGCCGAGCTTGCGCATGGCGTCCGGGCTGGGCCCGACGAACGTCACGCCGATCTTCTCGCACAGCTCGGCGAACGCCGGGTCCTCGGCCACGAAACCCCAGCCCACCCACGCGGCGTCCGCGCCGGTCTCGACCAGCGCGCGTTCCAGGGTCTTCAGGTCGAGGTACGGGCGGGCGGACGCGGGGCCCAGGTCGTAGGCGACGTCCGCCTCGCGGACGAAGGTGGCGGTACGGTCGACGTCGGTGTACAGCGCGACGGTCTCGATCCGGCTGCCGGTCTCCGCGGCCAGTTCCCGGACCGCGTGGATGAGCCGCATCGCGGCCTCACCACGGTTGACGATGGCGACACGGGTGAACACGTGACCGTCCCCTTCGGTTGACCCACTCCTGCGCGCCGGGCGCGGCGATGCCCCCGGCTCGCCTCACCTTTCCGGCTGTGCGCGGGCGGCGCCATGTCGTAACGGCCGAAGCCTGAGCGGGGACCGTTGTAGGAACCGAACAAAAGTTTTTAGCCAGCCACTCACTACCCGCCGGTACGCGATACGGCGCCGGACCCGAGCGGGTCCGGCGCCGTATATCGCCTGCGCTGCGTGCTCAGCCCGGGATCTCCCGGGGGTCGCGGCTGCGGGGGTACGTGTTCTTCTCGCCGATCGTGCCGTCCTGCTTCTTGATCACGTGCTCGGCGCCGCGCTCGGCCGCCATCTCCCGGCCGGCCGCCTCGGCCTCCGCCTTGGTGTCGTGGCGGCTGGTCGCGCGCTCGTTGCCCTCCGGGCGGTTCTTCCACTGCCCGTCCTGCTGGTAGGTGTCGATGTCGCCCTTCGCCATGCCGTCAGCTCCCTCGTTCGCGTGTCCGATGACAAATGTCTGCCCATGCGAGGGGAGTGCTAATCCTGACGGCGCCGGACAATCCGGGCCGGGCGGGGGAGGGACCCCGCCCGGCCCGGTGGTTCACGCGGCGGCGTGCAGGCCCTGCCAGGCGCCGTACCCGCCGAGCAGGTCGGACACGTCGGCGTGCCCGGCGTTGCGCAGCAGGCTGGCGGCGACCGAGGAGCGGTAGCCGCCGGCGCAGTGCACGACGACCGGCCGGCCGGTGGGCACCTCGCCGAGGCGGTGGGTCAGTTCGGCCAGCGGGATGTGCCGGGAGCCGTCCACCGCGCCCTGCTCCCGCTCCCCGGCGTTGCGGACGTCGAGCACCACCGGCGCGTCCGGACCGTCGAGGGCCGCGCGCAGCTCGGTGGCGGTGACCCGGCTCGCCCGCGTCATCTCGGCGACCATCTCCAGGAAGGCGCCCTCGGGCTCGCGCAGGTAGCCGATCACCCGGTCGAAGCCGATCCGGGCGAGGCGGACGACGATCTCCTCCTCCCGGTCCTGCGGAGCCACCACGAGCACCGGCCGGTCCGGCGCGACGACACTGCCGGCGGTCTCGGCGAACCGGCCGTCGGCCGGCACGTTGAGCGCGCCGCGCAGGTGCCCGGTCGCGTACTCCTGCGGGTCGCGGGCGTCGACCACGACGGCGCCGTCGGCCCGGGCGGCCAGGAACTCGGCCGGGGTGAGCGGGCGGGCCGGCCGGGCGTGGTCGAACAGCTCCCGCGCCTTGCGGTTCAGCACCGCGTCGAAGGCGAAGTAGCCGGGCGCGGCCGGCTGCCCGCCGGTGACCAGGGCGAGGAAGCGCTCCTCGCTCATCGGGGCGCAGGCGTAGTTGGTGCGGCGTTGCTCGCCGATGGTGGACTGCCGTTCGGTGGACAGGTTCTTGCCGCAGGCCGAGCCGGCGCCGTGGGCGGGGAAGACGCGCACCTCGTCGGGCAGGCCCATCAGCTTGTGCTGCACGCTGTCGTAGAGCATGCGGCCGAGTTCCTCGGCGGTCACGCCGAACGAGGCGAGCAGGTCGGGGCGGCCCACGTCGCCGATGAACAGCGCGTCGCCGGTCAGCACGCCGTACGGGACCGGGTCGTCGGCGTGCTCGTAGACCAGGATGCTGATCGACTCCGGCGTGTGGCCCGGGGTCTCCATGATCTCCAGGGTCACGTCGCCGAGGCTGATCCGTTCGCCGTCGGTGAGCTTGCGGCTCGGGTACTCGGTCTCGGCCCGGCTCCCGTAGCCGATCCAGGCGCCGGTCGCGGCGGCCACCTCGAGGTGCCCGGCGAGGAAGTCGGCGTGGAAGTGGGTGTTGACGACGCCCTCGATGGTCAGGCCGTGCGCCTTCGCGTCGGTGAGGTACTCGTCGATGTCCCGGCGCGGGTCGACGAGCACGGCGCGGCCGGTGCGGTCGTCGGCGATCAGGTACGAGGCCTGGGACAGGCAGTCGAGGTAGTACTGGGTGAACAACATGAGCCGCACTCCTTCGCGCAGTGATGTCGGGCGATACGGCAACTGTAGCGCATACCCCGGGGGGTATATTCCGGAGGCGGCTGCCGCCCTGAAATGTTTGCCGGAACGGCAAGGTTCCTTGCTGACCGGTGGGCCCCGGCGCACGATGGCGAGGGCCCGGGCGGGCAGACGCCCGGCGGCGAGGAGGCAGACATGACGGGGCACCACCACGAGCACCCGGCGGCGGACACCGACCCGGCCCGGTTCTGGGACGAGCGGTACGGCCAGCAGGACCGGATCTGGAGCGGCCGGGTCAACCCGGTCCTGGCCGAGGTGGCCGGCGCGCTGCCCCCGGGCGACGTGCTCGACCTGGGCAGCGGTGAGGGCGGCGACGCGGTGTGGCTGGCGTCGCACGGCTGGCGGGTCACCGCCGTGGACATCTCGTCAGTCGCGCTGGACCGCCTCGCCGTGGAGGCCGAACGGGCCGGGGTGGCGGAGCGGATCACCACCGTCCGGCACGACCTCACCCAGGGCTTCCCGCCCGGCCGGTACGACCTGGTGTCCGCGCAGTTCTTCCAGTCGCCGCTGGTCCTGCCCCGGGAGAAGGTGCTGCCCCCGGCGGCCGAGGCGGTCGCGCCCGGTGGCCGGCTGCTCTTCGTCGAGCACGGCGCGCCGCCGCCCTGGGCCGGGCCCGACACCGGCCACCACCGGTTCGCCGAACCCGAGGAGATCCTGGCCGCGATGAACCTCGACCCGGACGGCTGGGACACCGAGCGGCTGGGCGCGGCGCGCCGTACCGCCACCGGCCCGGACGGCCAGACCGGCGAGCTGATCGACCACGTGGTCCTGGTGCGGCGCCGCTGACCCCGGTCAGGCCCGGGCCGTCGGCCGGGTCAGCAGCAGCACCAGCAGCCCGGCCGCGCACAGCGCGGTGCTCATGCCGTACGCCCACCGGTAGCCGACCTGCGCGGAGAGCCCGAGCAGCGGCCCGGCGAGCATGGCGCCGATCGGGAACGTGTTTGTGAACAGCGTGGTGGCCCGGCCCGGCTCGCCCGGCAGCAGATCCTGCACGTAGGCGATGCCGACGCCGGACACCGCGGCGATGAACAGCGCGTTCACCGGCTGCGCGAACAGCAGGAACGGCACGCTCGGCGCCAGCGCGGCGGCCGCGTAGTAGGCGACCCCGCAGGCGCCGCCGACCAGGATCAGCGGCCGCAGCCGGACCCGCGCGGTCAGCGCGCCCAGCCCGAGGATCAGCGGGATCTCCAGCGCCGCGCACAGGCCCAGCACCAGCCCGGCGCGGGAGGGGTCGTCGTTCAGTTCGGTGTCGATGAACAGCGGCATCGCCTGCACGCCGACCGTCAGCGGGCACTGGAGCAGGACGAACGCGAGCGCCGTCAGCGCCAGCCGCAGCCGGGACGCGCCGGGCGGGCCGGGCACCGCGCCGTCCGGATCGGCCGCGACCGGCCGCGCCGGCAGCGGCAGTTCCTCCAGCCGGAACGCGGCCACCAGCGCGGCCAGCGCGTACATGACGGCGGCCATGCCGTAGACCAGGCGGAAGCCGCCGACGTCGAGCAGCACCGCGGCCAGCGCCGGCCCGGCCACCCAGGCGACCGAGAAGACGGTACGCATGAGGCTGACGCCGAACGCGGCCCGCGTCGGATCGTCCCTGTCGAACAGCGCCCGGGTGTACGCGAACGACTGCGGGAACAGCGAGTTCGCCAGCGCGGTGGCGGTCGCGGTCAGCCCCAGCAGGATCCAGTAGTCGCGGACGTACGCGGTCGTCCCCGCGCCCACCACACCGGCCAGCGCGGCGCCGACAAGCAGCGCGCGCCGGATCGGCAGGCGGTCCGACAGCCGGCCGATCAGCGCGGAGGCGACCACCCCGGACAGCGGGGCGACGACCAGGAACACGGTCACCCGTACCGGACTGGCGTGGACCTCCCGGTCGAGGAACAGCGACAGGAACGGCAGCACCACGGCGGTGGACAGACCGACGGTCAGGAAGACCACACCCAGCGGGAGCAGCCGGAATCGGCCGGCGCGAACCGCCGGCCTCGTGTCCACAGCCATGCGGCGGACTGTACGCGGCGGCGGCGCGGCGGCCGACCGGGTTTCCGCAGCCCGGACAGTCCCGGTGCTCAGCCGGCCGGTCGGGGCGGTACGCCGGCCCGGTCGCAGGCCTCCCGGTACATGCGCACCACCTCCCGGCGGATCTGCGCCCGTTCGGTGAGCCGGTGGGCGAACGGGACGCGCACCGGGACCTCCGTGCCGCCCACGGTGACGGCGAAGTCCATACCGTCGGCGTCCAGGCCGGTGGTGCGGGCCGCGGTGGCGTCCGGCCGGCCGCCGAGCGTACGGCAGATCAGCAGCGCGTCCCCGGCGTGGTCGTCGTTCATGTGCCGGCTGACGGCGGCGACCACCTCCGGCGGAAACCCGGCGCTCACGCGGCGCCCTCCCGGCCGTTCGCCGCCACCAGGCGACCCAGGTCGGTGAAGACCGCGATGTTGTGCTCGTACGCCACCAGCACCTCGTCGCGCAGCGCGACGCGGCCGGCCTCGTCCAGCGTGAGCGCGTCCAGCCTCGCCCGGTAGGCGTCCTTGTACGACTTCGGGTCGCTGATCCGCGGGAAGTGGTAGAACGACGCCCCGGCCTCGCCGGTCACCCCGTAGTACCGGGCCACGCAGCGCCCGATGTGCCGCCCGCCGGACAGGTCGCCGAGATAGCGGATGTAGTGGTGCGCGATGAACCGCTCGGGCGATCCGGCGCAGGCCGAGGTGATCCGCGCGGCGTACGCGACAGCGGCCGGGATCGGCTCCATCACCTCGCGCCAGCGCGGCCCGAGCAGGAACCGCAGGTCGGCGGCGAGCGCGGGCAGCCGGGTCAGCGCGTCGTCGACGAACGGGCCGGCCAGCGGATCGTCGCGCATCGTCTCCGCGACGCCCTCCAGCGCCGCGTAGATGCCGTGGTGCGCGACGACGAGCGCGGTGTAGCCGGCCACGTCGAGTTCACCCGCGGTGAGCGCGGAGACGTACCGCTGGGACTCGGCGCTCCGGTGCGCGTCGCGCGTCTCGGCGCGCAGCCGGGCCGCGAACGTCTGGGTATCCATCTGCTATCTCTCCTCGTCGACTGACGGTCTTGCGGGCCGGCCCCGTCGGGGCACGATCAGCGGCAGCTCGTCACGGGGGTGGGGGACGACGTCGATGTCGTACCGGTAGACCTCGCTGAGCAGCGGGGCGGTGAGCACCTCGCGCGGTGCCCCGGCGGCGCGGACGCGTCCGTCGCCGAGCAGGGTCACGGTGTCCGCGTACGCCCCGGTCAGCGTCAGGTCGTGCAGCACCACGACCACGGCGTCCCCGGCGCGGGCCCGCTCCCGGGCGATGTGCATGACCAGTTCCTGGTGCCGCAGGTCGAGCGCGGCGGTCGGCTCGTCGAGCAGCAGCGTGGTGGCCCGCTGCGCCAGGACCCGGGCCAGCGCGGCGCGAGCCTGCTCGCCGCCGGACAGCGCGGGGTACGGCCGGGCCGCGAAGCGGGCGACGTCGCAGCGTTCGAGCACGTCGGCGACGACGGCGTCGTCCTGTTCCCGCTCGGGTCGCCCGGCCCACGGCGCCCGGCCCATCCGCACCACCTCCCCGACGGTGAACGGGAAGCTGAGCGTGTTGCGCTGGGCGAGGATGGCGCGGCGCCAGGCCAGCTCCACCGGGCTCCACGACTCGCGGGGCAGCCCGTCGACCTCGATCCGGCCGGCGGCGGCCGGTACGTCACCGCTGATCGCGCCGAGCAGCGTCGACTTCCCGGCGCCGTTCGGCCCGACCAGGGCGTGCACCTCGCCGGCGCGTACCTCAAGGTCGATCCCGTCGAGCACGGGCCGGCCGGCGCGTTCGACGCGCAGCCCCGCCACCCCGATCCGGAGGTGCCCGGCGGGCGCCGTCTCCGGGGGGCGGGCGGCGGCGAACCGGCGTGGCGTACGCGGAAGGCTCATCCCCAGCCTCCGGCCCGGTCGCGAGTGCGGCGCAGCAGCCAGAAGAACGCCGGACCGCCGATGACCGCGGTGAGCACGCCGAGGGGCAGCTCCTGGTGCTCGACGAGGGTACGCGCCGCGAGGTCGGCGCCGATCACCACGACGGCCCCGCCGAGCGCGCTGGCGATCAGCAGCACCCGATGGCCCGGTCCGGCGACCATCCGGATCAGGTGCGGCACGACCAGTCCGACGAAACTGATGATGCCGGTGAACGCGACAGCGGCGGCGCCGAGCAGCGCGGTGACGACGATCAGCCGCAGCCGCAGGCGTTCGGTGTTGACACCGAGGTGCCGCGCGGCGGGTTCACCGAGCGCGAGCAGGTCGAGGCGGCGCGCGTCGGCGCAGGCGACGGCGAGGCCGGCGAGCAGGCACGGCGCGGCGAGACCGACTGCCGTCCAACTGGCCTGGGCGAGGCTGCCGAGGTTCCAGAACGCGATGGCCTGCACGCCGGACTGGTCGGTGACGAACATGAGCAGCCCGATCACCGAGCCGGCGACCGCGTTGACCGCGACGCCGGTCAGGACCAGCGTCACCACCTCGGTCCGGCCCCCGGAGCGGGCCAGCGCGTACACCAGGTAGGTGGTGGCGAGGCCGCCGGCGAAGGCGGCGAGCGGCACGGTCCATCCGCCCACGACGGTGACGCCGGTGACGATGGCCAGGGCGGCGCCGACAGCCGCGCCGGCCGACACCCCGATCACGCCGGGCTCGGCGAGCGGGTTGCCGAAGACGCCCTGCATGACCGCGCCGGCGCAGCCGAGGGCGGCACCGACGACGGCCGCCAGCAGCACCCGGGGGAAGCGGACGATCCAGAGCGCGTTCTCGCCCTGTGCCGCCGACGGCAGCGGACCGAGGTCCAGCCCGAGGCGGTGCAGCACGGAGCCGAGCACCTCCGCGGGGGAGATCGCCACCTGGCCGCGCCCGGCCGCCAGCAGGGCGACGAGCACCAGGGCGACGCCGAGCCCGGCCACCAGTACGGTGCCCCGCCGGCCGGGGGACCGGGGCGCGCCGGTGACCGTCGCCGGGGCGGCGGCGGGCGCGGGCCGCTTCCGTAGCGTGGTCACGACGGGTCCTCGCACGAGTAGACGGCGCGGGCGAGGGCCTGGACGACCCGGCCGGATCGGACGCCGAAGGTGAGCAGCGTGCCGTCGGCCATGTCGACGACGCGCCGGTTGGCCCCGGCCGGCGTCTGCGCCACGCCGGGCAGCTCGACCAGGCCGTCCACGCCGCCGACGGAGGCGAGCCCGGCGCTCATCACCAGGATCACGTCGGGCGCGGCGTTGATGAGGCCCTCGCTGGTCAGCGGACGGAACTTGGACAGCCCGGCGGCGCTGCCGGCGTCGACGCCGCCGATCGCCTCGATCATCGCGTCGGACCCGGCGCCCCGGCCGCCGATCAGGTACACCCCGGCGGTGCCGCGCAGGTAGAGGAACGCGATCCTCGGCGCTCGGCCCGCCGGGGCGGTACGCCGGGCCTCGGCGATCTCGCTCCGCACGCGGGTCACCAGCCGCTCCCCGGCCTCGGGTACGCCGAGCGCCGCCGCGATCGCGCGGATGTGCGCCGGTACGCCGTCGAGGGTCGGCTCGGCAGGTACCCGCACGACCGGGATGCCGGCGGCGCGGAGCTGGCGCAGCACCTCGGGCGGCCCGACGCCGTCGTCGACGAGCACGACGCTCGGGTCGAGGTCGAGCACCGCCTCGGCGGAGAGGTCGTGCCCGCCCGGGGTGACCACCGGCAGGTGTGCGGCGGCGGGGAACGTGGTCGAGGTGTCCCGCCCGATGACGTTGCCGCCCAGGCCGAGGCCGAAGACGATCTCGGCGATCGAGCCGTGCAGGTTCACCGGGAGGATGCGGCTGACGTCGTCGACAGTCACCGTCGTGCCGTCGCCGGAGCGGACGGTGGCCGGCAGCGCGGGCGTGGGCGCCGGGCGGACCGGGTCGACGTCGGCGTCGGCGTCGTCCACCGTAGCGGTGACCGGGCCGCAGCCGGAGGCGGTCGGCGTACCCGATCGGCCCGGCGCGGCGCAGCCGGTCGCCGCCATGGTCAGCGCGAGCAGCGCGACGAGCGGTCGGCGGCCCGGTCGCCGGTGCGGGCGGCTCACCGGCCGGCACCGCGACGGCGCCGCCACCGGCCGAGGGCGACCAGGACAACCAGGGCCAGTGCGGCGGCCACCACCCCGACTGTCCATCCGCGTCCGGCCCCGGAGGTGTCGCTGACCCGCGTGACGTGGAGGTCGGAGGCCGCGGCCTGCGACGGCGCCCCGGGGCCGGGGGCGGGGGCCGGCGGTGCCGGCGCCCCCGCCGCGGTGTGTTTTTAACAACTGAAGCTGCCGCCGAATGTGTCGTGGG
>NZ_JBXUOV010000125.1:0-17405 GCF_057196585.1 Micromonospora sp. ATLC20 | reverse complement strand
GCGCGGCGACAGCCGGGGCCGCGAGCGCGGCGACCGCGACCGCGGTCGTGGCCGGGGCGGCGAGGGCGGTTCGTCCGCCGGTTCGCCCTCCGCGCAGGCCGACGCCGGGGACGACGAGGCCCCGCGTACGCCGCGTCGGCGTCGTCGCCGCCGGGCCGGCGAGACGGTGGCCGGTGAGCCGACCGCGGTGATCGGCACCGAGGGCGCGGCCGAGACCGCCGCCGCACCGCAGGCCGCGGAGGGTGAGGCGGCGAGCAAGCCGCGTCGTCGCCGCCGTCGCCGCAGCGGCAGCACCGGCGCGCCCGCCGAGGCCACCAACGCCGACTGACGAACACCACGGAAACGGCCTCCCGGACCCCGGTCCCGGAGGCCGTCCCCATCCCCGCCCGCCCCTCCCCCTCCCCCGCCCACTCCCTCACTGCGACGATCATGAGGTTGGCGGTGGCGCGCGCGGCGTGTCGCGCCGTCAACTTCATGATCGCCGGGCCGGGCGCCCCCGGGCGGACGGCGGTGGGGCCAGGAAAGGTAGGTACTGATGCCGGAAGCGCTGGACTCGGCGCTCGCCGAGGTGCGGGCGCTGCTGCTCGCGCCGGGGCTGACCCGCGCGGTCGCCGCCGGGCGCCGTCGTGGGCAGCGTCCCTCGGTGGTACGCGCGGAGCTGCGCCCGGTCACGCTGAAGGCCGGCCCCCGGTTGCAGATCGCCGTCTCCGACGGATCACGGCCGCACACCCGCAACGTGGCACCGGGCACGGAGGCCGGCGCGGCGGTAGACGAACTGCTCGCCGAGCCGTTCGGCAACTGGCACGTCGAGACAGCCGACGCGACGCTCCAGCTCCGGGTGACCAAGTCCGGCGAGGCGCAGGTGCACCGCGCGGCGGCCAGCCGTCCGGCCGCCGAGCCGGGCGGGCACGACCGGGCCAAGGAGTGGCTGCTCGACCCCGGCGACCCCCTGTTCCGGGAGATCGGCGGCTCGGCCGCCAAGCGCCGCCAGGTCGACGCGTTCCTGCGCGCACTGGCGGCCACGCTGCCCGACGACCTCACCGGCCCGCTGCGGGTGGTGGACCTGGGCTGCGGCAACGCGTACCTGACCTTCGCCGCCTACCGCTATCTGGTGCAGCGCGGCCTGGACGTGACGCTCGTCGGGGTGGACGTGCGCGAGGACCAGCGCCGCCGCAACACCGAGCTGGCCGAGCGGCTGGGCTGGGCCGACCGGGTCGGCTTCGTGGCCGGCACGATCGCCGAGGCGCCCGTCGACCCGGCGCCCGACCTCGTGCTGGCGCTGCACGCCTGCGACACCGCCACCGACGAGGCGCTGGCCCGGGCGGTGCGCTGGGGCGCCCGCTGGGTGCTCGCCGCGCCCTGCTGCCACCACGACCTGGCCGCCCAGCTCCGGGCCGGTCGGGCGCCCGCGCCGTACGAGCTGCTGACCCGCCAGGGCATCCTGCGGGAGCGGTTCGCCGACGTGCTCACCGACTCGCTGCGGGCCGCGCTGCTGCGCCTGCACGGCTACCGCGCCGAGGTGGTGGAGTTCGTCGACTCCCGGCACACGCCGCGTAACCTGCTCATCCGGGCACGGCGGACGGCGGGCGCGCCCGCCGACGGGCAGCGCGCCGAGTATCGCGACCTGGTCGGCCAGTGGGGTGTCACGCCCCGGCTGGAGACGCTGCTGGCCGAGGAGCGCTGAGCCGAGGCGCGCGCTGAGGAGCGCCGAGCGCGGCGGTCCTACCGCCCGCGCTCGCCCCGGTTGCGGTCGCCCCGGTCCAGCACCGACACCCGCTCACCGCGGTTCGATGCCCGCTCGCCGTCGTGCGACGCGCTCGGGAACGGCACCACCTTCCCGGCATGCTCGGCGTTGCCGGCGGCGGCGAAGGCGTTCCACGAGATGTCCACCAGCATCCGCTTCAGCTCGGCGTGCCGGAGGGCGGCGTTGCGCTGCAACGCCATCCGCGCCCCGAGCACCACCGCGGCCAGCGTGGTGCAGATCGCGCCGGTCGCGGCGATCAGGTGTACGCCGGTCGCGTCGCCTCCGCGTACCGCGAGCACCAGCAGCCAGATCCAGAAGCCGAGAGCGAACAACGCGGCCTTGGCCACGAAGAAGAGGCTCACCGCGCCGGGGCGATGCGATACGGAACGGTCCGGCTCGGCCATGCTTCTCCTCCATCGTTTCCCAGGGTTTCCTCAGCCTATTACCCGAAGCGCATTACCCGAAGCAGGCTTCCGCAGTCGTCGAGTCTCGCCGGCGGGACCTCCGGACCGATCAGTCAGTTACTTCTCCGGCCCGGCGTACTAGGCTCGGGGCGCGAGCCGGGCCACCGGAGGAGGGGGACAGATCCACCAGGGATGGGTTCCGCAGACGTTTCGCCACAGATGGCCTTCGCGCGCTTCGTACGCCGGGCCATCGACGCCGCGCGCGAGGAGCGCGGCTGGACGGTGACCGACCTCGCCACCCACACCGGCGTCGGCCGTTCCACTGTGTTCCGCTGGCTGGCCGGCGACTGGCAGGACTACCCCGAACTCGCGAAGGTCCGCGGCTTCTGCGCCGCCCTCGACCTGCCCGTGGCTGCGGCGTTCCGCGCGCTGGGCCTGCCCGACGCCGGGCCGGTGCCCCGCCGCCGGGGTGCCGAGGACGGCCCGGTGGAGGCCGACGTACGGGTCATCCTGGATCGGCTCGCCGACCCGAACGTGCCCGCCGAGGAGAAGCACCACATCCGCGATCTGCTCCGCTACCTGGCCCGCCGCCCGGTCCGCCGGGCCGGCTGAGCGCCGGGCGGGCGACGGGGCTCAGGCCACTGTCAGCGTGAACTCGGCGGTCCGCACCACGCCGCCGACCTGGAAGTCCAGGAACATCCGGTAGCTACCCGGCCCCGGCGCGGTGAGCCAGAACGTCACGTCGTCGCCGTCGCGCACCGGCTCCGGGTGCACGTGCAGGTAACCCAGGTCGCCCTCGCGCAACGCCACCAGGTGCCCGTACGCCCCGAGGTACGGCTCCAGCGCCGCCGCCGCGCCGTCCGCGCCGGTGACCCGGAACCGCAGCGGCACCGACTTCCCCACCTCCGGCGTGCCCGCGTACCCGGCGGTGAATCCGTCGACGGTGGCCGACGTGGCGGCGGCGGGCAGCGGCCGGGGCCGGTACGCGCCGGACGCGGTCAGGTCGGCGCCGAGCACCACGGCGACCTGGCGGCCGTCGTCGGCCACCGCGGTGAAGTCCGCGTACATCCGCCAGGGGCCCGCGTCCGGCGCCGTGATCGGGACCGACCAGGTGCCGTCGGCGGCCATCGTCGGGTGCAGGTGCCGGTAGCCGCTGAGGTCACGCCGGACCATGATCACGTGCATCGGCTTGTCGTGCACGACGGCGAACCGGGTGACCGCCCGGCGCTGGTCGTCGCGAATCTGGAAGCGCAGCTCACCGGCGCGGTCCGCGACCAGCTCGGTCGACGGCACCAGCGTGTAGCCGGCCGAGGTGATCGACAGCCCGGTCGCGCCGTCGCCGCCGCCCTGGGTGACCGTGGCGCCGTCGTGCGTGTGGGCGCCGGTGCCGGGTGAGTGGGCGTGCACGCCGCCGTCTGCGCCGCCCGTGGCGACCCCGGCCGTGGCGCCGGCGGGCCGGGCCGGGTCGGCCGGCGCGTTCATCCGCCCGAGACCGAAGCCGAGCAGCACGGCGAGCACCAGGCCGCCCACCACCAGGGCCAGCCGCAGCGTCTCCCGGTCGACGGCGACGGGCCCGGCCTCCCTGGCCGACCCACTCGCGCCGTTCCCGGCCAACGCCGCGTCCCCGGGCTGCGCAGCGGGAGCGTCGGAACCGGCCTCGGAGTCGTCGGGGACGACGCCGGTGCCGGACGTGACGGACGACGACTCAGGCACCGCCGCCGACCAGCTCGTAACCCGCCTCGTCCACAGCGGCACGCACGGACTCGACGGGCAGCGGCGCCGCGCTGGTGACAGTCGCGGTGCCGCTCGTCAGATCGATCCGGACCTCGTCGACGCCGGGCAGCGCGGACAGCTCCTCGGTCACCGCCTTGACGCAGTGTCCGCAGGTCATCCCGGTCACGGTGTACGTCTGGACGACGGGTCGCTGCTCGGTCATGACCCCACGGTACCGCCGCCCGGGTGCGGGCCCGACGACGGTCCGCCGACGGTGGTGACGCTCGCATTCCGGCCGGCCAGGGAACTTTCCGCGCCGGCCGGGAACCCGCCACGCACCGCCGGGAACCCACCCGCGGCCGGACCGGTCAGCCGGCCACCGCGAGCGCCAGCGGCAGCACGTCCGGCGCGCCGGCCCGGCGCAGCAGCCGCGCCGCCATGCCCATCGTCCAGCCCGAGTCGACCAGGTCGTCCACCAGCAGCACCGGCCCGTCCAGCCCGGCCAGCGCGCCGGCCAGCTCGTCGGGCAGGTGGAAGGCGTCGTGCAGCGCGCGTACCCGCTGGGCGCTGTTGCCGCGCGGCCCGCCGCCGCCAGGCCCGGCCGGGACGACGTGGCCGAGCAGCGGCAGCCGGCCCACGGCGGCGATCCGCTCGGCCAGCGAGCCGACAAGCACCGGTCGCGTCCGGGAGCCGACCGCGACCACGCCCACCGGCCGCCGGGGCCACGGGTCGTCGCCGTGCGCCCACGCCTTCAGCACCTCGACCACGGCGGCCACCACGTCGTCGGGCACCGGGCCGTCCGGCGCCTCCGGCCCGACCAGCCCGCGCAGCCGCCCGCCCCAGCCCAGGTCGGACAGGCGCCCCACGGCCCGGCCGGGCAGCGCCTGCTCCGCCGGGGGGATTCGGCCCTTCAGGGGTACGCCGACCGCCTCCAACCCGGTGGGCCAGAGCTTCTTGGGCGGGATCGGCACGCCGGGGCGCCCGAGGAACGTCTGCGCCGCGGTCAGCGCCTGGTCGGAGACGGTGGCGTCGAACAGCGGGCCGGCGCAGTTGTCGCACCGCCCGCAGTCCTGCGCCCCGGTGTCGTCCAGCCCTTCCCGCAGGTAGCGCATCCGGCAGCCGGACGTCGAGGCGTACTCCCGCATGGCCCGCTGCTCGGCGGCGCGCGCGTCGGCGACGCGCCGCAACCGGGCCTCGTCGTAGACCCAGGGCTCGCCGGTGGCGAGCCAGCCACCGCGCACCCGGCGGACCGCGCCGTCCACGTCGAGCACCTTGAGCATCAGCTCCAGCCGGGCCCGGCGCAGGTCGACCACCGGTTCGAGGGCCTGGGTGGAGACCGGCCGCTCGGTGTCCAGCGCGGCGAGCACGGCCCGGACCTGCTCCTCGGGCGGGAAGGCGAGCGAGGCGAAGTATCGCCAGATCGCCGCGTCCTCCACGCCCGGCAGCAGCAGCACCTCGGCGTGCTCGACGGCCCGGCCGGCGCGGCCGACCTGCTGGTAGTAGGCGATCGGCGAGGGCGGCGCGCCCAGGTGCACGACGAAGCCCAGGTCGGGCTTGTCGAAGCCCATGCCGAGCGCGCTGGTGGCGACCAGCGCCTTGATCTTGTTGTCCAGCAGGTCCTGCTCGGCGGCCCGCCGGTCGGCGTCCTCGGCCTGCCCGGTGTAGGAGGCGACCGACCAGCCCCGGCCGCGCAGGAAGTCGGCCGTCTCGGTGGCCGCCGCGACGGTGAGCGTGTAGACGATCCCCGAGCCGGGGAGCCGGTCCAGGTGGTCGGCCAGCCAGGCCAGGCGGTGGGCCGGGCTCGGCAGATCGAGTACGCCGAGGCGCAGCGACTCCCGGTCGAGCGTGCCGCGCAGCACCAGGGCGTCGCCGAGCTGCTCGGCCACGTCCTGCGTGACGCGGGCGTTGGCGGTGGCGGTGGTGGCGAGCACCGGCGTGCGTTCGGGCAGGTTGGCCAGGAACGTGCGCAGCCGCCGGTAGTCGGGGCGGAAGTCGTGCCCCCAGTCGGAGACGCAGTGCGCCTCGTCGACCACGAGCAGCCCGGTGGTGGCGGCGAGCTTCGGCAGTACGCCGTCACGGAAGTCCGGGTTGTTCAGGCGCTCCGGGCTGATCAGCAGCACGTCGACGGCACCGGCGTGGATCTCGGCGGTGATCTCGTCCCATTCGTCCAGGTTCGCCGAGTTGATGGTCCGGGCCCGGATGCCGGCCCGGGCAGCGGACTCGACCTGGTTGCGCATCAGCGCCAGCAGCGGCGAGACGATCACCGTCGGCCCGTGCTGGTTCCCCTCACGCAGCAGCGCGGTCGCCACGAAGTAGACGGCCGACTTGCCCCAGCCGGTGCGCTGCACGCAGAGCACCCGCCGCCGGTCGACCACCAGCGCCTCGATGGCCCGCCACTGGTCCTCGCGCAGCCGGGCGTGGTCACCCGCCAGCCGCCGCAGCACCGCCTCGGCGCGCTCCCGTACGGCCATCCGATCCTGGCTCATCCGGCATTTCTACCAGGGAGGGCGGACGACTCCGGCGGGCCGGACGGCGACGTGGGCGCCGGTACGGGCGTCGGCGTGGGCGTCGGTGCGGGTGGCAGGAAGATCAGCAGCTCGCGCAGCGAGTCCGTCGCCGCCGCCGGCAGCAGGCACCGTGCGGCCAGCTCCTCCATCGACGTGTACGGGCCACGCATCCGCCGGTCGACCACCACGTGCTGCGCCTGCGACCGGGTCAGTCCCGGCAGCCCGGCGATCACCTGGTCGGGCACCGAGTTGACGTCCACCAGTCCGCCGTCGTCGTACGCGCGGGGCAGGTCGGGGCGCCCGATGCGCAGGTCGTCCCGGGCCGACGGGTACTGGTAGAGCAGGTAACGGGCGTACTCCCGGCGCAGCCGGTTGCGGTCGGCGTAGGGCCGCCCACGCCAGAGGCCGCGCAACCAGGTGAGCAGCCGGCCGTTGAGCAGCACCACGTGCGGGACGCCCGCCGCCCAGGTGGTCAGCCAGATCACTATCAGGGTGGCCTCGGGTCCGCTGACCTCCTCGGTCTCGCTGCTGCCCAGGACCACCACGAACGTCACGGCCACGGCCAGGTAGTAGATCGCGGCGGCGACGCTGCCCCAGCCCCGGCGCCAGACCCCGTAGAGCAGCACCACCAGCCACGTGAGCATGCCGAACGAGAACAGGGCGACGAGCGCGCCCCCCACAGTCGCGACGACGCTCAACCAGCCGGGCACACCGGATGGACGCCGGGACGGCGGCACGGGGCCGATAAGCGGCGCGACAGGGGGCGAGACCCAGGGCGGCAGGCCGGTCGGCGACTCACCGGGCGGTGGCGGCGGAAACGGACCACCCGGCTGCGCCGAGACGGTGAACTGCACCGGAACGGTGAGCTGAGCCGAGACCGTGGGCTGGGCCGGCGCGGTGGGCTGGGCCGGCGCGGTGGGCTGGGCCGGTGCGGTGGGCTGGGGCGGGCTCTCGGCCGGGCCGGTGGGCAGCGGCCGGGCCGGTGCCTCGGCGGGGGCCGGAAACGGCTCCGGGCCGCCCGCCCACCTCTCGCCGGGTCCGGCCGGACGACGCGGCGCCTGAGCCAGGAGGTCCGGGTCGGCGCGCAGGATGCGCCGGTGCAGATCCTGGAGCGGCTCGCCCGGCTCGATGCCGTACTCGTCGCGGAGCAGCCCGGCGTAGTCGCGGTAGGCGGCCAGCGCCTCGGCCTGCCGTCCGCTGCGGTGCAGCGCCAGCATGAGCTGGTGGCGCAGCCGCTCCCGGACCGGGAACTCGGCGACCAGCTCGACCAGCCGGCCGACCAGCTCGCCGTGCCGCCCGTCGGCCAGCTCCAGGTCGACACGCGTCTCCAGGGCGACCGCGCGCATCTCCACCAGCCGGTGCCGGGCCGCGTCGAAGTACGGCCCGGCGAACCCGGTGAACGGCTCCCCCTGCCACAGGTCCAGCGCGGCGCTCACCTCGGCGAGCGCCTCCTCCGTACGCCCGGCCACCTGCGCCGACCGCGCACGCCGCACGCCGCGCTCGAAGCGCACCGCGTCCACCGCCTCGGGCGGCACCTGCAGCAGGTAGCCGGCGTCGGTGAGGGTGAGCACCCGGGCCGGCGTACGCGGCGACCGGTCCGGTTCCAGCACCCGGCGCAGACCGGCCACGTGCTTCTGCACCACGTTGAGGCCGTTCACCGGTGCCTCGTCCGGCCAGACCGCCTCGACGATCTGCCCGCTCGGTACGGGCCGGCCGGCGGCGAGCAGCAGCACGGCCAGCACCGCCCGCTGCTTCGCCGGGCCCAGATCGATCTGACGGTCGGCGTACCAGGCCCGCTGCGGGCCGAGAATTTCGAAGCGCAGCGCCTCTGACATGCGAGTTTCCGCCCCCGTGTCGGCTGCCGTCGCCCACGGTGGCCGACGGCAGTCGGACGGCAGCATATCGGCAGCGAGGCCGCCGTGACGTCTGACGATACTTACCCGGCAACAATCACCTGGGAAAGTGAGTCGAACACCATGACGCAGCGAATCGGTTCCGCCGGCAGCCTCCGGCGGATCGCGGCTCTCGCGACGGCCGTGCTGGCCACCACCGTCCTGTCCGCCGGGTGCGGGACCGGGGACGCCGCCGAGAGCGCCGGACCGGCGCCGAGCCCGTCGGCCGACCCGAAGGCCGCGCTGCTGGCCGCCGTGCCGGACGAGAAGGACCCGGCCTTCCGGTTCTCCACCATCGAGGGCGCGGACAAGTTCGACGGGGTGGTCGACCCGGCGACGCGCGGCCTCGAGTTGTCCATGTCGGAGAAGAGCCAGGACCCCGAGTTCACCATGGCGATGACCTTCCGCGTGATCGAGGAGGACATCTGGATGCGGGTCAAGATCACCGGCATGGCCGGCCTGCAGGACATGATGAAGCTGCCCAAGCGCTGGATGCTCCTGGACCGCACCAAGCTCGACGACGCCTCCGACGTGCCGGTCTACCAGAACGCCGACCCGGCCAACACGGCCGCCGTCATCCGGACCGCGGAGACGGTCGAGGACCGGGGCGACGGCACGTACGGCGGGTTCGCCGACCTGACCGCGAACGCCGACATCCGCGAGAGCTTCACCACGGTGGACGTGGCCGCGCTCGGTGACGCGGCGAAGAAGGTGCCGTTCACCGCCGTGGTCGGGCCGGACGGCAACCTCACCTCGCTGACCCTGGAGCTGCCGGCCGCGGGCAAGCAGAAGGCGATGAAGCTGGTCGCCAAGTACTACGACTTCGGCAAGGCGCCGAAGATCAGCGCGCCGACGGGCTCGCAGGTGCAGAAGGCGCCGGCGTCGGCGTACGAGATGCTCAACGGCTGACCACGACGTGAGCGCGAGGGGCGGTGGCCACACGGGGGGCCGCCGCCCCTCGCGCATGTCACCGGCCGAGTACCGATCCGCCGTTGACGCCGAGCACCTGCCCGGTGACGTACCCGGCGGACGGGCCGACCAGGTAGCGCACCGCGGCCGCGATGTCGTCCGGCACACCGGCCCGGCCGACGAGCGTGGCGGCGACCCGCTTGGCGTGCCCCTCCGGCGTCATCCGGTCGCCGAAGAACTCGGTCTCGGCCACGTAGCCGGGGCTGACCACGTTCACGGTGATCTGTTCCGGGCCGAGTTGGGCCGCGAGGTCGTACGCCCAGCCGTGCAGCGCGGCCTTCGCGGCCGAGTACGGCCCGGCGCCACCGCGCTGTGCGGCGATCGAGCTGAGCAGGACCACCCGGCCGCCGGGGCGGCGCAGGGCGGGCAGGAGCGCCTCGGTGAGCAGTACGGCGGTGAGCACGTTGGCGTCCAGGTTGGCCCGCCACCAGTCCGCCACCCCGCCGAGCGAGTCGGTCGACCCGCCGAGGTAACCGCCGGCGTTGTTGACCACCGCGTCCACGGCCCGTTCCCCGACGGCGTCCACCACCGCCCCGACCTGCCCCGGATCGGTCAGGTCGGCGACGACAGGCGTGATCGCCCCGTCCCGCCCGCTCTCGGCACCGATCCGCCGCGCGGCGGCTTCGAGCACGTCCCCTCGCCGCCCCACCGCGAGAACGTCGAACCCGTCCTCGACGAGCCCACGCGCCACCGCAGCCCCGATCCCGGTCCCACCCCCACTGACAACCGCAAGCCCCCGCTCCTGCTCCCCCATGACCTCTCCCCTTCCGCGCGTCCTGCCCGGCCCTGCCACGACCTTGCCCCGGTCGATCATGAAGTTAGCGCGGTCGGACACGGCGTGTCGTGCCGTCAACTTCATGATCGCCGGGGCGTGGGGAGCGGGTCAGCGGGGGCGGCGGAAGGCGGTCAGGACGGGGGTCAGGCGGGAGCGGAGGCTGGCCAGGCCGCCGGGGAAGAAGTAGACGGCCAGGATGAAGACCGTGCCCAGGACGAACAGGGGCTGGCTCAGCGGGTGACTCAGGAACGCCGGGAGGGCGTTCACCGCGTCGCTGCTGCCGAACGCGGTGAGCCGGTGGTCCAGGTACATGTAGAGGACGCCGCCCAGCACCGGCCCCCACCGCGTACCGGGACCGCCGAGCACCACCATGACCAGCAGCGACAGCGTCAGCTCCGACGAGGTGATGTGCGGGCTGGCGCCGCCGACGATCAGCACGTAGACCACCCCGCCGGCCGACGCGAGACCGCCGGCCAGCGTGAACGCGACGAGCTTGAACCGGTACGGGTCGAGCCCGAGCACCCCGATGCGCCGCTCGTCGTCGCGCAGCCCGGCGAGCACCCGCCCGGTCGGCGAGGCGCTGACCCGGTGCACCACGAGGACCACGATCGCCAGGTACGCCAGCGCCAGCCAGTACAGGTTCACCGTGTTGGTGACGCCCACCAGCGCCGCCGGCAGCCCGGACACGTCCAGCGGCAGGCCCTCCTCGCCGCCGGTGAGGCCGCCGAAGTCGCGGGCCACCAGGATCGCCCCGACCTGCGCGAACGCCAGCGTCACCATGGCGAACGCGATGCCCACCGTCCGCAGGGCCACCGCGCCGAGCAGCGCGGCGAGCGTGGTCCCGCCGATCACCGTGAGCACGGCGGCCTGCCACAGCGGCAGCCCGGCCTTGGTGACCAGGATGTCGGTGCCGTAGACCCCGGCGGCGAAGTAGAGGGCGTGGCCGAAGGAGAGCATCCCGGTACGCCCGAACAGCAGGTCGTAGCCGGCCGCGAGCCCGCCGAACACCAGGCAGATGGCGAGCAGTTGCAGCGTGCCGGGCGAGTTCAGCGGCCCCTCGAAGATCCCGGGCAGGTGCAGTGTGGAGTACGGCAGCACGGCCGCCACCACCAGGGCCACCAACGGCAGGTACGGGCGCAGTCCGTGCCAGCGGGAACGCCCGGGGGTCAGTTCGTCGGGCACCTGCGCCGGAGGCGCGTCGACCACCGAGTTGGTCATGCGTGAGCCACCTTTCCGGCCAGGCCCTGCGGACGCAGCAGCAGCACCACGGCGAGCAGGCCGACCACGCACAGGTCGCCCAGCCCGGACGTGCCGTAGTAGTTGACGAACTGTTGCAGCAGCCCCACCGCGACCGCCGCGTACGCGGACCCGACCACCGAGCCCATCCCGCCGATCACCACCACGATGAACGCGAAGATCAGCAGCGAGCCGCCCTGCCCCGGCGAGACGGTGCCGAAGTAGACGCCGCCGAGCGCACCGGCCAGCGCGGCGGCGGCCCCGCCGATCGCGAAGACCAGCGTGAACGCCTTGCGCACGTCGATGCCGAGCGCTGTCACCATCTCCCGGTTCTCCACGCCGGCCCGGATGATCAGGCCGTACCGGGTCCAGCGCAGGAACGCCAGCAGCGCCCCGAGCACCACAGCGGCAGCGACGATCAGCAGCAGCCCGGCGTTCGGCACCTGGGCGCCGAGCACCGACGTCACGCCCCGGCTCCAGTCCGGTCGCGGGAACGGCCGCGGGTCGGCGCCCCAGGTGGCCTGGAGCAGCGCCACCCCGGCCAGCGACAGGCCGACGGTGACGAGCACCTGCTCGATGGTGCGGGAGTAGAGCGGCCGGATCAGCACCAGCTCCACCAGCACCGCGACGAGCGAACCGGCCAGCACGCCGAAGACGACTGCCAGCACGAAGCCGAACCCGTCCGGGCCGGCACCGGGCAGGTTGCCCGCCGCCCACCACGTCGCGTACGCGCCCACGCCGAGGAACAGCCCGTGCGCGAAGTTGAGCACGTCGGCGAGGCCGAACACGAGGGACAGGCCGGAGGCCACGAGGAAGTACAGCGCCGCCAGGCCCAGCCCGGTCAGCGTCAGCAGGACCACTGTGTTCATGAGTGCACCTCCGCCGAACCCACACCGAGCAGCGACTTGGTCAGCGCCGTCTCCAGCAGCAGCTCCTGGGCGTCGCCGGTCCAGGCGACCTTGCCTGCGGAGAGCACCACCGCGTCGGTCGCCAGCCGCCGTACCACCGCCAGGTTCTGCTCCACCAGCAGCACCGGCACGGATTCCGCCACCCGTTCCAGCACCTCGGCCACCTCGGTCACCACCTTCGGTGCCAGCCCCTTCGTCGGCTCGTCGACCAGCAGCAGCCGGTTGTCGTTGAGCAGCACCCGGCCGATCGCGAGCATCTGCTGCTGCCCGCCGGACAGCGAGCCGGCCCGTTGCCGTCCGCGCCGCTCCAGCTCCGGGAAGAGCGCGAAGACCTTGTCGTACGCGGGCGTGACGCCCCGCCGTTCGGCAAGCCGCAGGTTCTCCGCGACGGTGAGCGCGGCGAAGACGCAGCGGTCCTCCGGCACGTAGCCGAGGCCGTCGCGGACCAGGCGGTGGGTGGGGCGGGCGAGCAGGCTGCGCGCCCCCATGCGTACGCTGCCGCGCACCTCGCCGCCGCGCGGCGTCAGCCCGACGATCGCGCGCAGCGTGGTGGTCTTGCCGACGCCGTTGCGCCCGAGCAGCACCGTGACGCCGGTCGGGGCGACCTCGAACGACACCCCCTGGAGGATGTGCAGCCCGGCGATCCGCACGGACAGGTCCGCCACGGACAGGACAGGTTCGGTCATCAGAGGGCCTCCCCCAGGTACGCCTCCTGCACGGTGGCGTTCGCCATCACCGTGTCCGGGGTGTCGCACGCCAGCAGTGCGCCGTGGTGCATCACGGCGATCCGGTCGGCCAGCTCCAGGATCACGTCCATGTGGTGTTCCACCATGAGCACCGCCCGGCCGCTGTCCCCGGTCAACGACTTGATCACGCTGACCAGCTCGGGTACGTCCTCGGCGCTCACCCCGGCCATCGGCTCGTCGAGCAGCATCACCCGGGGTTCACCGGCGAGCAGCAGCGCGATCTCCAGCTTGCGCTTCTCGCCGTGGGCCAGGGTGCCGGCGAGCGCCGTACCCCTGTGGTGCAGGCCGACCCGGTCGAGCGCCGCGTCGGCGGCGGCGGCCACCTCCCGGTCGGCCGCCGCCCGCCGCCACAGCTTCATCGAGCCACCCCGGTGTGCCTGTACGGCGAGCCGGACGTTCTCCCGCACGCTCAGCGAGCCGAAGACCGAGGACGCCTGGAAGGTACGCCCCAGTCCGAGCCGGGCACGCCGGTGCGGCGGAAGCGCGGTGATGTCCGCGCCGTCCAGCAGGACCGTGCCCTCGGTGGGCCGGCGCAGGCCGGTGATCAGGTTGAACAGGGAGGTCTTGCCGGCGCCGTTGGGCCCGATCACGCCGAGGAACTCCCCCGGCGCCAGATCGAGGTAGACGGAGTCGACGATGGCGACCTCACCGATCCGCCAGGTCAGACCGCGGGTGGCGAGCACGGGTCAGCCCTTCATCTGCGCGACCGGCGGCGCGCTCTCGTCACCGGTGAGCGACTTCTGCGCGGTCGCCGTGAAGGTGGTGCCGCTGCCGGAGAGCTTGGCCTGGTACATCGGCTGGAGCAGGGCGTGGTCCTCGGCGCGGATCTTCATGGTGCCCTTGACGCCCTCGAACTCCCAGCCCTCCAGCGCCTTGACCATCTTCTCCACGTCGTCGCCGCCCTCCTGCACCGCGCGGACGACCATCTGCGCGGCGGCGAACCCGTCCGGGTGGAACAGGTCGAGCGTGCCGCCCGGCACCTTCGCCTTCGCGGCCTTGGCGGCCTCGGTGTCGCTGGCGCCGTCGAAGTAGTGCGACAGGAACGAGATCTTGCTGCCGGCCGCGCCGAACGTCGGCCACGAGGCGCGGATGTCCAGGCCGGTGACGACAGTGGTGGAGGCGAGGACGCCCTGCTGGTCGAGCGTCTGCCACATGGCGCCGGCGGTGGTGCCGGCCCAGGCGACGAAGAGCAGGTCCGGCTTGGCGGCCTTGATCTGGCTGGCGAACGGCGTGAACTCGGTGGCGCTGGCCGGGGCCCGGACGCTGCTGACGTTCGCGCCCGCGCCGCCGATGACGGCCTTGACGGCGGCCTCGTTGGCGTCGCCGAACGCGCCGTCCTGCGCGAACACGACGACCTTCTTGCCACCCGCGTCACCGATGAACGACCGGGCGGTCACCACGTCCTGCCAGGACTGCCGGCCGGAACGGAACGTGTACTTGTTCGCGCCGGTCACCGCGTCCGTGGCGGCCGGACCGGAGATGAACAGCACCTTGTTCTGCGCGGCGATCGGCGCCACCTGGAGCGCCACCCCGGAGGAGGTGGACCCGGCGATGATCTTCGTACCCTTGCCGATCAGGTCCTTCGCGGCGGACACGGCCTTGGCCGGGTCACCCGCGTCGTCGGCCTCGGTCACCTCGATCGTGCGGTCACCGACCTTGCCGGTGCCCTTGGTGGCGAAGTCGAGGCCCGCCTTGAAACCTTCGATGTACTGCTTGCCGTAGCTGGCGAGCGGCCCGGACTGGGAGTAGACCAGACCGACCTTGACCGGGGCGGCGTCGCCGCCGCCGGATGCGGTGTCCTGCGGGCTGCCACAGGCCGTGGCGGCCAGAGCGACCGCCACCGAGGTGGCGGCGGTAAGGAACACCCGTCTCGTGTGCCGGATCGTCATTGCGACTCCAGGTGAGGACAGGGGGAATGTCAGTTGTCGGCTCACGCTAGAAGTGACGTCACCCACGGGCTATGTGGTCGGCGCACACAAGTCCCCGTGACGGGGTGGCCGCACGTTACAACGCCGGACATCGCCACGTAACCGCGCCGACCCGGGATGGCCGCACCCACCACGCACGCCCCGCCGGGAATGTCGGCCCACGCCATCGCGCGCCGGTCACCGCCCGCCGCAGTCCCCGTTGTGGTCGGCCGCCCGTGCGCACCGCCGGCCACCGTCGCGCGGCCGGTCGCACCAGACCCAGTGGCGTACGGACTGCTCGTCCTCCCGCGACACGGTGGTCCCGGCGCGCTCCACGTCGGCCAGGAACCCGAGGGCCCGGCAGATGGCCCGCGCGAACCCCCGCGCGCCGTCGAGGTCGGCCGCGAGCACCGGCAGGTGTACGACGAACCGCTCCCGGCTCACCGCTGCGCGCCCGGGGTGAACCGGGACTGCCAGCTCTTGAGCGCCGCCTTGATGCGCGTGTTCTCCTCGGCGTACCGGGACGCGTCGCGCCGGGCCAGCGCCAGGTCACCGGCCACCCGGTAGAGGAAGGCGTGCACCTCCGCCGGATCGAGCCCGTGCCGCACGGTGCGGAACCGCCGCTCGCGGATCTGCCCGACGCTCAGCGGCCGGCACGAGTCCGAGCGGTACCAGCCCTGGTTGGGCGGGCCGCCCTTGCCACGTCGCCGGGATGGCTGGAACAGGTTGAGCACGTTACGCACGCCGATCCTCCTCACCGAGCCGTGGAGGCGGCCCACCCGCAGACAGGGGACGCGGGCGGGCCGCCGACCCCGAGACCGCAGCCCGTTCGGCGGTACGACCCCGGAGCCCAATCCGGGTCCGACTCCCGAGGTTTGCCGAACCAACCGGAGCCGGACGCGCCTCAACCTACACCAGTATCTGGTTATGCGCGAGCCTCCACTCTCGACGTGCTGGGCAACTTGTTGCAGTTACTTGTGCAGGTAGGGCAGGATCGGATTCGCCGAACCAACCGGAGTCCCCACCATGCCCACAGCAGAAGCACCGTTCCGCCGTATCGCCAACGACATCGCCGCAAAGATCAAGAGTGGCGAGCTGAAGCCGGGCGACAGGCTGCCCTCCACGCGCGAGTTGGCCGAGACCTACGGCGTCCACATGAACACGGCCTACCGTGCGATGTCGTTGCTGCACGATCGCGAGCTGATCACCGGCCAGCCCAGCCGAGGCACCTACGTAGCCGAACCACCGGCCTGATCAACTCCACTACGCCGAGGTGGCGGCATCATGCCGCCCGGAAGCAGCCACTTCCCCGAAGTGGCGCCCGCCCCGCACGACAAGCCCCGCCCGCCACCGCCCGCCACCGCCCGCCACCGCCGATCTTGGAGTTGTGGCGCCCAGGATGTCCGGATTAAGGCGCTTCGCGAGGTGCCATAAGTCCAAGATCGGCGAGGCGACCCCTCCACGGGGGAGATCTTGGTACGGAATGGCCCTTGGAGGGGCCGTTTCGTACCAAGATCTCGGGGGCCGCCGAGCGCGACAAAGCACGGCGGGGTGCCCGCCGCAAGCGGCGGGCACCCCGTTACAGGGGAGCAGGGTCAGCGGCCCGCTCGGGCGGCCACCGCCGTGTCCGGGTGGTCGCTGAACACGCCGTCCAGTCCCAGGTCGAAGAACAGCTCGTACTCGGACGTGAGGTCACCACGCGCGTTCGGGTCGGTGCCGATGCGGAAGTCCACGGGCAGGAACTGGTTCTCGGCCCGGAACGTCCACGCGTGCACCACCAGCTTCTGCCGGTGCGCGTCGCGGATCACCGCTGTCGGCGCGAGCAGCCGTCCGGCCGAGTCCCGGGGCACGATCAGGTTCTTGTTCAGGCCCACGCCGTCGGCGTACCGGGAGATCCAGGCCAGTCCGGCGGGCGTGGCCAGGTCCGCGTAGGTCCGCTTGTCGCCGCCCGCGACGAAGTCGTAGGGCGCGCCACCGGCATCCATGAGCTGCACCAGCCGTACGTCGATCATCTTGTCGAGCTTGCGCAGGTTGGCGGTCTCGAAGCTCTGCACGAACACCGGGTCGTTCCGGTGGGTGAGCCGGTTGCGGCGCAGCACCGCCACGAGGGGCTCCTCCAGCGGGCGGCCGATCGACGCGAAGTAGGTCGGGTGCTTGGTCTCCGGGTACACGCCGATGGTCCGGCCACGGGCCTTCGACTCGGCCCGCGCCAGGTCGATGACCTCCTGGAACGTCGGGATCTCGAATCTGCCGTCGAACGCGGTGTTGGCGACCCGCACCTGGGGCAGGCGCTCCTTGGCCCGCAGCGTCTTCAGCTCGGCCAGCGTGAAGTCCTCGGTGAACCAGCCGGTGACGATCACCCCGTCGATGGTCTTCGTCGCCTTGCGGCCGGCGAACTCGGGGCGGGCGGCCACGTCCGTCGTACCGGAGATCTCGTTCTCGTGCCGCGCGACCAGGACGCCGTCCTTGGTCGAGACCAGGTCCGGTTCGATGAAGTCGGCGCCCTGGCGGATGGCGAGCCGGTAGGCCTCCAGGGTGTGCTCCGGGCGGTAGCCGCTCGCGCCCCGGTGGCCGATCACGATCGGCCGCTGGGGCGCGCGGGCC
>NZ_JBXUOV010000124.1:0-17478 GCF_057196585.1 Micromonospora sp. ATLC20 | reverse complement strand
ACGCCGACGAGCCGCCGCGCCGCCGCCGGCAGGCCACCCACCGGGGTCGCGCCGCCGTCGACGAGACGTCGCTGGCCGCCGCGCCGACCGGCATGTCCACCGGCAGCCCGGTGACGCTCGGTACGTCGTACTCCGGTGGTCAGATGACCACGACGGAGACCGCGCCGTCGCGACCGCTGGACACCGGCGGCGTGCCGGGGCCCCGGGTGGTGATCGAGCACGTCCTGGTGAGCACGTTCGGCCTGGACGCCACCACCGAGGTCCGCCTGGTCGCGGGCGACCGCACGGCCGAGGGGCACGCGACCGGGCCGGCGGTCGACGGGTACGTGCTGCGGCTCTGCGCGGTGGCCGCGGCCGCCGCGGTGGACGAGCTGCTCGGCCGGGGCGTTCCGGCCGGCGACCACGGCCGGTGCTTCGTGGAGCACGCCGCCGTGGTGCCGTTCGGCAACTGCGAGGTCGCCACTGTGGTGGTGCTGCTGGTCTGCGACGGCTGGGTGGAGCAGCTGGCCGGTTCGGCGCTGGTGGCCGGGGATCCCCGGCAGGCGGTCGTGCGGGCCACGCTCGCGGCGGTGAACCGGCGGCTGGAGGCGCTGCTCTCCTGAGCGCCGGTGTGCGGTACGGCCCCCGTGCGGGGAAGACTGGAGACATGAAGCGCGCCGCACTCTGGCCGGAGCACAGCCTTCCCGCACACCACGTCCCGCCGCCCTGGCCGGGCCGGCACGTCCGCCTCGACGGCACGCTCGTGCACGTCCGCGACACCCCGGCCACCGGTCCCGGCGCGGAGCCCGCGCTGTACGTGCACGGCCTCGGCGGGTCGGCGCAGAACTGGACCGACCTGGCCGGCCTGCTCGCGGACCGGCTCGACGGCCAGGCGATCGACCTGCCCGGGTTCGGGCGCAGCGAGCCGGGGCCGCGCTACACGATCCCGTCCTTCGCCGAGCGGGTGATCCGCTGGATCGAGCACAGCGACAGGGGGCCGGTGCACCTGTTCGGCAACTCGCTCGGCGGCGCGATCTCGGTCCGGGTGGCGGCGTTGCGCCCGGACCTGGTCCGCACGCTCACCCTGGTCTCGCCCGCGCTGCCGTTCCTGGACTTCCGGCGCTCGTTGCAGGGGCGGATGCTCCCGCTGCTGGCGATCCCCCGGGGCGAACGGCTGGCCGCCTGGCGGCTGGCCCAGTTCAGCCCGGAGGTGACCGCGCAGCAGGTGATGGAGGCGTGCGTGGCCGACCTGACCCGGATCAGCGAGCAGCGCCGGCAGGAGGCGATCGACGAGATCCGGGTCCGGTACGAGGCGGCCCACTACGCCGCCGCGTACGTGCGGACGTTCCGGGGCCTGGTCGGCAGCTTCCTGCGGTCGTACCTGCCGGGGGAGGGCGCGCTCTGGCGGCAGGCTTCGGCGGTGCGGGCGCCCACGCTCGTGGTGGGCGGGCGGCAGGACCGGCTGGTCGACGTGCGGGTGGCGCCGCAGGCGGCGCGGGTCATCCCGGACAGCCGGCTGCTGATGCTCGACGGCGTCGGGCACGTGGCCCAGCTGGAGGTGCCCCGCACCGTGGCGCGGGCGGTGCTCGGGCTGCTCGCCGAGGCGACACCGTCGCTCACCACCGGCATGGGGGAGAGCGGATCGGAGCGTGACATGGCAGGCTGAGCCGGATGCCCAGCTCCCGCCGCTCTCGTGCCACACGCTCCCGTTCCTCGTCTCCTCGCTGGCGTACCGCGCTCGTGGTCTGCGCCTTCGTCGCCGCCGCCGCGGTCGGGGTCGGCGTGGCGGTGCAACTGCCGTCGGCGGGCGCGGGGACGCGGGTCACCGACGGGTTCGCCGCCCAGCCTCCGGCGCCCACGCGGGAGCCGTCCACGCCGAGCGTCGCGCCGCCGCCTCCGGTGGTGCCCGGCTCGCCGGCCGCGCCGGTGCTGACGTTGTCCGGTCCGGGGCCGGCGAAGGGCCGGGGCAGCTTCGCGTACGACGAGCGGACCAGCGGTGTGCTCGGCCGCTCGGGGACGCTGCGCCGCTACCGGGTGGCGGTGGAGAACGGCTCCGGCGAGGAGGTCCGCGCCTTCGGCGAGGCGGTGCAGCGCGCCCTGGCCGGCCCGGGCAGCTGGGTCGACGGCGGCACGCTGCGGTTGCAGCGGGTCAGCCCGGGCGACCGGTACGACTTCACGATCTACCTGGCCACCCGCGACACGGCCGGGCGGCTGTGCGGGGCGGGCGGGATCGACATCCGGGTGGGCGGGGTGCCGTACACGTCGTGCCGGGTGCCGGGCAAGGTGGTGATCAACCTGGACCGGTGGCGGACCTCGGCGCCGCACCTGGTCGAGGCCGGGATGCCGCTGGACACGTACCGCCTCTACGTGGTCAACCACGAGGTGGGTCACCAGCTCGGGCACCGGCACGAGGGGTGCCCGGGCGCGGGCCGGGCGGCGCCGGTGATGCAGCAGCAGACGCTCTTCCTCAAGGGCTGCCGGCCGAACCCGTGGCCCTACGTGGGCGGGAAGCGGTACACCGGGCCGGCCCTCTGAGCGCCGGTTTGTGAAGAACATTCGCGGCATAGGCGGCAAAAGCAGCTAAATGCCCGAATTGCATGGCACGCTGAGGTCATGACGTCGTCGTCCCCTTACGACAACCCCGCCACGCCGCCGCCCGAGCGTCCCACGCTGCGCCGGATGCGCCGGCGCCGCCGCCGCTCGGTGCTGCTGCTGGCGATGCTGCTCGCGGCCGTCGGCGGCGCGGTCGGGATCACCCGGCTGAACGCGCCGCCGGCCGGGCACGCCGCGACGTCACTCGCCGCCGAACCGTCGCTCGCGCGCGGCGCCGAGGCCGACGTCCCGGCGGCCGCGCCGACCGGCTACCCCACCGCCGGTCCCGGCACGTTCGCGGTGGCGCAGGGCCGGTCTCCGGTACGCGGACAGGAGGGCCCGCTGCGCCGCTACCGGGTCGAGGTCGAGCAGGACACGGGGCAGGACGCCGACGAGTTCGCCGCAACCGTGGACGCGGTACTGGGCGACCCGCGCAGCTGGATCGCCTCGGGGGACCTGCGGGTGCAGCGGGTGCCCGAGGCGGCCGCCGCCGACTTCACCGTCTACCTCGCCACCCCCGTCACCTCCGAGCGGATGTGCGCCGAGGGCGGCCTGCACACCGACCGGTACACCTCCTGCCGGCTGCCCGGCCGGGTCGTGCTCAACCTGGCCCGGTGGATGACGGCGGTGCCCGGCTACGGCGCCCCGATCGAGGTCTACCGCACCTACGTGATCAACCACGAGGTCGGGCACGAGTTCGGCGAGCTGCACCAGGCGTGCCCCGAGCCCGGCGCGCCCGCACCGGTGATGCAGCAGCAGACGTACGGGCTGGACGGCTGCCTGCCGAACGCCTGGCCGTACGTCGGCGGTGTGCGCTACGAGGGCGAGCCCACCGACGGCGTCTGAGTTATTCCCGGTCCCGCAGTTCGGGCGCAGTGTCCCTCATCATGGCCGATCCCCGCCCAGGCGAGCGACAATGGCGCGGTCACACCGCCGATCCCGGGGAGTCCACCGTGTCGTTGCCCCCGCTCGTCGAACCCGCCGCCGAGCTGACCGTAGACGAGATCCGCCGCTACTCGCGCCACCTGATCATCCCGGACGTCGGGGTCGAGGGGCAGAAGCGGCTGAAGAACGCCCGGGTGCTCTGTGTGGGCGCCGGTGGCCTCGGCTCGCCGGCGCTGCTCTACCTGGCCGCGGCCGGTGTCGGCACGCTCGGCATCATCGACTTCGACACCGTCGACGAGTCGAACCTCCAGCGCCAGGTCATCCACGGCGTCTCCGACGTGGGCCGGTCCAAGGCCGAGTCCGCCGCGGCGTCGATCCGCGAGATCAACCCGCTGGTCAACGTGGAGATCCACAACACCGCGCTGGACCGGGAGAACGTCCGGGACATCTTCTCCCGGTACGACCTGATCGTCGACGGCACCGACAACTTCGCCACCCGCTACATGGTCAACGACGCGGCGGTGCTGCTCGGCAAGCCGTACGTCTGGGGTTCGATCTACCGCTTCGACGGCCAGGCGTCGGTGTTCTGGGCCGAGCACGGCCCCTGCTACCGCTGCCTCTACCCGGAGCCCCCGCCGCCCGGCATGGTCCCCTCCTGCGCCGAGGGCGGCGTGCTCGGCGTGCTCTGCGCGTCGATCGGGTCGATCCAGGTCAACGAGGCGATCAAGCTGCTCGCCGGCATCGGTGAGCCGCTCGTCGGCCGCCTGATGGTCTACGACGCCCTGGAGATGAGCTACCGCAAGATCAAGGTCCGCAAGGACCCGAACTGCGTGCTCTGCGGTGAGAACCCGACCCTCACCGACCTGATGGAGGACTACGAGGACTTCTGCGGCGCCGTCTCCGACGAGGCGCAGGAGGCGGTGGTCGACTCGACCATCACCGCGCTGGAGCTGAAGGACTGGCAGGACTCCGGCAAGGACATCTTCCTGGTCGACGTGCGCGAGCCCGCCGAGTACGAGATCGTCCGGATCCCCGGCGCGACGCTCATCCCCAAGGGCGAGATCCTGTCCGGCGAGGCGCTGGCGAAGTTCCCGCAGGACCGGCAGATCGTGCTGCACTGCAAGTCCGGCGTCCGCTCCGCCGAGGCGCTGGCCGCGCTGAAGGCGGCCGGCTTCTCCGACGCGGTGCACCTCCAGGGCGGTGTGCTCTCCTGGGTCAAGCAGGTCGACCCGTCGCTGCCCGCGTACTGAGTCGTGTCGATGGGCCCGCCCGGCGCTCCGGGCGGGCCCATCGTGCTCTCCGGGGCCCCTGGCGTGGGCATACGCCCGATCGCGGCGACCGCTGGGCCGGGTGGCCCTGACCGAGCTACCGAGGCGTGACGTCGGCCGCACCAGTACCGTCGGTGCCGTGGTGGACTTGGACGCGGCGATCGGATTCGTCGTCGCTCACGGTGACGCGGTGGACCGCGCCCGCCTCTCCCGGCTGCGCACCGGCGCTTCGGTGCCGCCCGAGGTGCTCGACGCCGCCGAGTCCGGGCAGGCGCCCGGCGGCGGCTGGCCCGCCGTCCTCGACGACGAGGTCGCCTCGATCGACGCGACCTGCTTCCGCCTGGCCGAGCTGGACGACCTCGGCGCGCTGAGCCGCCCGGCGGCCCGGCACGCGCTGGACTGGCTGGCCGCCCGGCAACTGCCAGACGGCGGCTGGGACGAGGACCCCTCACTCGCCGGGCTCGCCCCCGAATGGGCCACCCCCGGTGATCCCGAGGCACGGCTCTACCAGACCGCCAACGCCGGGTTCTGGCTGACAGTGGCCGGGCTCGACGCGCGGGCCGCCGGTCCGCTCGACCACCGGGTCGGCGGCGCGTACGCCGGTGTGGTGCAGGCGGCGGCCCAGGCGCTCGCCGCGCAGCTCGCCCCGGACGGCAGCTGGCCGTCCTTCCTGCCCGCCGGCTGGCTCGCCGCCGCGGTGCTGCACCGCCAGCAGATGTACTACGAGTCCGCACGCATCCAGGCGGTGCTGGCCGACCGGATCCCCCGCATGTCCCCGGCCGACGTGGCCTGGCTCGCCGCCACACTGCGCCGGGTCGACGTGGGCGAGGAGCAGTGGCTGCTGGTCTCCGCGCGCAGGCGGCTCGCCGAGACCCAGCGCAGCGACGGCGGCTGGGACAGCGACGACGGCCACCAGTTCGACGTGCACACGACGCTGCGGGCGATCCGCGCGTGCCGCCCGCACACGCCCGAGGCACCGGTGTCCGGGGCGCCGTTCGTGGTGCCGCAGACCGCCGAGCTGCCCGCGCCGCCCGCGGTGCCGGCCCCGCGCCCGCGTCGGCTCCCCGCATCGACGCCGCCGCCCGCGTCCGACTCTGGGCCGCCCGCCTCCACGCCCGCGTCGCCTGCGCCCGTGTCTCCGCTGCCCGCCCCGGCTCGCCCGTTGACCGGCCCGGCCGAGGCATCGGTCGCATCGGCGGGTCTCGATTCCGAACCTTCGGCGGGCTTCGGCTCCGACCCGTCGTCCAGTTTCGGCACCGACCCGTCGACCGGACCGGGGATCGCGCCCGCGCTGTCGGACGGCGCGCCGGAGCTGTTTTCGGCCCGGGGTCTCGGGCCTGAGACCCGGTTCCGTCCGGACACCGGGTCGGATGCGATGCCCGGATCGGGAGCAGGGCCTGATCCGTCAGCCGGTGTTGAGGTGTCGGCCGGTCCGGACAGCGGGCAGGGACCATGGTCCGCCTGGATCGTCACGCCCGATCTGCTCTCCGACGAGAGCACCGGGCCTGCCGCACAGCCGGCACCGGAGCTGCTGTCCGGCCCGGTGCCGCCCGTTCTGCCTCCGGCGGTTGCGGTGCCACCGGCCGCCCCGGTGTCTCCGGGATTGCCTCCGCTGGTCATGCCGATGATCAACACCAGATCGGAGAAGTAGCGGCATCAAAGGTGCCGGGATACCGCCACTTCCCCGATCTGGCGCGTGCCCAGACCAGTACGGCGACCGGCGCGCCACGAAGGCACGTCCGGTCAGCGCACGTGACCGTCGCCGGTCACCACGTACTTGGTGCTGGTCAGCTCCGGCAGGCCCATCGGGCCGCGCGCGTGCAGCTTCTGCGTCGAGATGCCGATCTCCGCGCCGAACCCGAACTCGCCGCCGTCGGTGAAGCGGGTGGACGCGTTGACCATGACCGCTGCCGAGTCCACCCGGGCCACGAACTCCCGGGCCGCCCGCTGCGAGTCGGTGACAATCGCCTCGGTGTGGCCGGTGCCGTACCGGCGGATGTGCGCGACCGCCGCGTCGAGCGAGTCGACCACGGCCACCGAGATGTCGGCGGAGAGGTACTCGGTGCCGAAGTCCTCCTCGGTGGCCGGCACCACGGCGTCGGAGTGGGCGGCGACAGCGGGCGTGCCGTGCACAGTCACCCCGGCCTCGGCGAACGCGGCCAGCACGGCCGGCAGGAACGCGTCCGCCACGTCCCGGTGCACCAGCAGCGACTCGGCGGTGTTGCAGGTGGACAGGCGCTGGGTCTTGGCGTTCAGCGTGACCGCCAGGGCCTTGCCGAGGTCGGCGGCGGCGTCCACGTACACGTGGCAGTTGCCCACACCGGTCTCGATCACCGGGACCGTCGACTCCTCGACCACGGCGCGGATCAGCGACGCGCCGCCGCGCGGGATCAGTACGTCGACCAGGCCGCGGGCGCGCATCAGCTCCTTCACCGAGTCGCGGGTGCTGGAGTCGAGCAGCTGCACCGCGTCCGCCGGCAGCCCGGCGCCGGAGACCGCGTCGCGCAGCACCGCGACCAGCGCCGCGTTGGAGTGCGCGGCCGACGAGGAGCCGCGCAGCAGCGCCGCGTTGCCGGACTTCAGGCAGATCCCGGCCGCGTCGACTGTCACGTTGGGCCGGCCCTCGTAGACGATGCCGACCACCCCGAACGGCACCCGCACCTGGCGCAGCTCCAGGCCGTTGGGCAGGGTCGAGCCGCGTACCACCTCGCCCACCGGGTCGGGCAGCGCGGCCATCTGGCGCAGCGCGTCGGCGATCGCCGCCACCCGGCCCTCGTCGAGCGCGAGCCGGTCCAGCACGGCCGCGGACAGCCCGGCGTCGCGCCCGGCTGCCAGGTCCGCCGCGTTCGCGGTCAGGATCTCCGGGGTACGCGCCACGAGCGCGTCGGCCATCGCGTGCAGCGCGGTGTCCTTGACGGTACGGGTGGCCGTGGCCAGGGCTTCCGCCGCGTCCCGGGCTCGCCGGGCCTGCTCGACGACGCTCATCGTGCGTACTCCTTCACCGGTGGGGCTCACAGCAGGACCAGGTCGTCGCGGTGGACGACCTCACGTTCGTACGCCGGGCCGAGCGCCGCGGCGAGTTCGGAGGTGGACCGGCCGAGCAGGCCGGGCAGCTCCACCGCGTCGTAGTTGACCAGCCCCCGGGCCACCGGCGCACCGGCGGTGTCGACCAGGTCCACCGGATCGCCGGCGGTGAACGCGCCGTCGACGGCGGTGATGCCGGCGGGCAGCAGCGACTTGCGGCGGCCCACCACCGCCTGCACCGCGCCCGGATCGAGGTGCAGCCGGCCGCGGGGGGCGGTGGCGTGCGCCAGCCAGAACAGGCGGGCGGCGGGGCGGCGGCTGCTCGGGTGGAAGTACGTGCCGACCGGCTCCCCGGCCAGCGCCGGCGCGGCCAGCGGGGCGGCGGTCAGCACCACCGGGATGCCGAAACCGGTGGCGATCCGGGCCGCCTCGACCTTCGTCACCATGCCGCCGGTGCCCACCCCGGCACGGCCGGCCCCGCCGACGTCCACGCCCGCCAGGTCGCCCTCGCCGTGCACCTCGGTGATCCGGGTGCTGCCCGGGCGGGCCGGGTCGCCGGTCCAGAGCGCGTCGACGTCGGAGAGCAGCACCAGCAGGTCGGCGTCGACGAGCGCGGCGACGAGCGCGGCCAGGCGGTCGTTGTCGCCGAACCGGATCTCCTCGGTGGCCACCGTGTCGTTCTCGTTGACGATCGGCACGGCGTGCAGGTCGAGCAGCTTGCGCAGCGTCCGGTACGCGTTGCGGTAGTGCGCGCGCCGGGTCACGTCGTCCACGGTGAGCAGCACCTGCCCGACGGTGCGGCCGTGCCGGGCGAACGCGGCGGCGTACCGGCCGATCAGCAGGCCCTGGCCGACGCTGGCAGCGGCCTGTTGGGTGGCCAGGTCGCGCGGGCGCCGGGGCAGCCGCAGCGGGGCGAGCCCGGCGGCGATCGCGCCGGAGGAGACCAGCACCACCTCGCGTCCGGAGGCGGCGAGCCCGCCGAGCGTGTCGACGAGCGCGTCGACGCGGGCGTCGTCGAGGCCGCCCGTCGCGGTGGTCAGCGAGGACGAACCGATCTTGACCACGATCCGCCGGGCCGAGGTGACTGCTTCGCGCACCCGACCATTCTGCGCGCTGCGTTCTGCCGCGCCGTGGCGCGTTCCCAAATCGTGGCAGCTCGCGGCCGGTGGCCCGACGGAGCTCACACGAAATCGGTTGCTAGTCGAACGAACAGTTTTGATCGTCCGGTTAGCGGCACACATCCGCGGATTCCGCTGCATAGCGTCTCGTTCATCACGAACGGGGGTTCGCAGTGATGATTCCGAGGAAACATCGTGCCTGGTGGCTGGCGCTGCTCGTCACCGTCGGCCTGGTCGCCGGGCTGACGCCGGTACTCGCCGGTCTCCGCGACGAGAAGGCGCCGGCCGTCCGGCGGGACGGCTACCGGCCGCATCCGGTGCCGCTCGCGGCGATTCCGTCGCGCGAGGGGATCGCGCCGCTGGTGGACACCGGGCTGCACGACACCGGGAACGTCCGGATGTTCCGGATGCACGATCAGACCTGGGACCACCCGGTGGCGCAGGCCCAGTGGGGTCTGCAGAACCTGGCCGGCTGGCGGGCCACCCGCAAGCGGATCTACCTGGACCGGGCGATAGCGAACGCGCAGCGCAACGTCGACCGGCGCGTCGAGTCGCGCGGCGCCTGGTGGTATCCGTACGACTTCGAACTGACCCGGTGCGAGAAGCGTCCGCTGCTGAAGCCCAGGTGGTACAGCGGCATGTCGCAGGGCCAGCTGCTCAGTCTCTTCGTCGGGCTGTACGAGGAGACGCGCGACGAGAGGTGGAGAACCGCCGCGGACCGGACGTTCCAGAGCCTCACCCTGCCCGCCCGGGCCGGCGAACCGTGGGCCACCTGGACCGACCGCGGCGGCTACCTGTGGCTGGAGGAGTATCCGGAGAACGACGACCCGCGCGGCGAGCAGGTGCTCAACGGGCACATCTTCTCCCTGTACGGCGTCTACGACTACTGGCGGCTCACCGGCGACGAGCGGGCCGCGGAGATCTTCGACGCCGCCGCCACCACGGTGCGCCGCTACCTGCCGACGAGGTTCCGGGTGGAGAACTGGGCCAGCCGGTACTCCATGAACTGCCGGCACTTCCACCCGAAGTACCACCAGGTCCACACCCGGCAGACCCTCAAGCTGTACGAGGTCACCCACGCGACGGCCTTCGCCGAGTACGCCGACACGCTGCGGGCGGACTACCCGGTGCCGAACCTGACGGGCACCGTGCAGTTCGAGCCCGGGACACACGTGGGCTACACGTACGACGCCAAGGGCGCCGTCACCGGCCGGCGGGCCGTCACGCTGGAGCGGCCGAGCCGGTTCGCTGCGGACGAGCGCATCCGGGTGCGCGGCCGCGGCATCCACTACCGGATCACCAAGGGCCCGCTGGCCGGCCATCTGGTGCCCGAGGAACCCGGCCGGCGGGTCCTGCTCGGGGTGGCGGTCGAGCACCGCTACCAGCCCGCACGCGTGCTGACCGCCCAGCCCGGCACGTACACCGGCTACACCTACGACCGCAACGGCGCGGTGCTCGACGCCCGGAAGGTCACCTTCGCCGCCGTGACGGAGTTGACGCTCGGCGGCACCGCCTGGGTCAACGGGGAATTCAGCTACCACGTGAGCGGTGGTGAGCTGGGCGGCTACTGGCTGGCGGCGCGGGGAGACCTCGCCATCGCCACGCTCGCCGGCTGAGGCCCCTTATCGTGGCTTCCCGTGACACCTGACGAGTACGTCGAGGCGGTGCTGTCGCTGGTCGAGCGGATCCCGCCGGGGCGGGTGATGTCGTACGGGGCGGTGGCCGACGCGCTGGCGGAGCGCTCGGGACGGGCGTCGCCGCGACTGGTCGGCTCGATCATGGCGCGGCACGGTGGCGGGGTGCCCTGGCACCGGGTGGTGAACTCCGCCGGCCGGCTGCCGCCGGGCCACGAGCGCAAGGCCCGGGAACGGCTGCTCGCCGAGGGATGTCCGTTACGCGGGGACCGGGTGGACCTGGCGGCGGCGTCCTGGTCGCCGGACGAGGGGTGACCCGACCACGTCGGAGACGGCCGGGCGTTCAATCGTGACGGCGCCTCATCGCGGCCAGTCCGAGAACGCGTGGCGGAGGTCGCGGATCTCCGCCGGGGTGAGGCGGTAGAGCGCGAAGACGGTGTCGGGCAGGCGGTCGAGGCGCTGTAGCGCGTCCTGGAACTCTTCGTCGGTGAGCGCCGGGTCGGCCCGCAGTGCGAGGTCCACCAGGTCGCTTCTGCTGTAGCGGCCGAGGGCGGCGGCGACGTCGATGTAGTCGCGGGGCTGGGCGCGGGTGACCATGGCGGCGACCTTGGTGCCGATCACGTCGTCCAGGTGCAGCACCGGCCCGACGTCGAGCACGATCGGGCTGGTGCTGCGCGCGAAGCGTACGAGCTGCAGCCGCACGGTCCGGTCGTCGCGGCGAACCTCGAACTCGGTCATGTCGTGTTCGAAGCCGTAGAAGACGTCGTCCAGCTCGGTGGGCTCGGCGATGGTGTCGACCTGGAAACCGGCATCGAGCAGGGTGGCGTGTACCAGCTCGGCGGCGGCGGTGACCCCGCCGTCGACATCGGTGAACAGGTCGACGTCCTCGGTGGGACGGGCGCCGATGCCGTGGGCGATGAGGGCTTGCCCGCCGGCGAGGGCGAAGCCGTGCCGGCCGGCCACGGCGAGCGCGATACGGGCGACCTCGTGCTGGAACGGGTCCGGCGCCGGTGACATCAGGCGGCGACGTCCCGGGCGCGCAGCACCGGGTGACTTTCTTCCCAGGCGCGGCGGACACCGCGGGGCACGTACAGCTCGGGCCACAGCCGGACGAGGGTGGGGCCGTGCAGCCAGGTGCGCAGCTCGTCGGGGTGAACGGCTTCGGTGAGCACCGTCTCGTACATCCAGGCGAGCAGACCCGGAACATCGAGGTCGACGTGCCGGTCGGGTTGCCAGAACAGCCGGTGGGGCAGCTCGACCACACCGGCGACCGGGCCCTGCAACTCGCTCAGGTCGGGGACCACGACCGCACGACGGCCGGGGCGGGCCTCGTACGGTGCCCGCGAGCTGCGGACGGATCGGGCCGGGTCCATGCCCTCCAGGGTAGCGGTGCCGACCTGCGCCTCACCGCGACTCGCGCGCGACTGTCGGCATCGACGAGCAGCGCAGCACCCGGGAGGGGATGTGACCCGGGCCATAACGTGAGTAGCATTCGGCTCCATGACAGCTTCGGGCCTGCCCCGCCGGGTGCACCTCGGGTACGCGCTGGGTTCCCTGGTCACCGGCGCGTTCGGCACCGTGCCCGGGCTGCTCCTGCTGCCGTACCTCACCGACACGCTCGGCGTCGCCGCCGGGCTGGCCGCCCTGCTGGTGCTGCTGCCGAAGGCGTGGGACGTGCTCGTCAACCCGGTCGCCGGGCGCATCTCCGACCGGACCCGCTCCCGCTGGGGCGCGCGCCGGCCGTACCTGCTCGGCGGCGGGCTGGCGCTCGCCGTGCTGTTCGCCTCGATCTTCGCCGCGCCGTTCGCGAACGGTCCGGCCGCCGCCGCGTACGTGGCGCTGGCGTTCCTGGCGACGGCCACCGCGTTCGCGTTCTTCCAGGTGCCGTACGTGGCCATGCCGGCCGAGCTGACCGCCGACCCGGCGGAGCGTACCCGGTTGATGACCTGGCGGATCGCGGTGCTGGCGCTGGCCATCCTGGTCTCCGGCGCGGTGGCCCCGGCGGTGGTGAGCGCGGGCGGCGACGGCGTGCCCGGCCACCGGTGGATGGGCCTGTTCGTAGCCGTGCTGATCGTCGCCGGCACGGTCGGCGTCTTCCTGGGCACCCGGTCGGCACCGACCGGGACGGCGGGGGAGAGCGAGCCGAGCCTGCGCGCGCAGCTCGCCGTCGCCACCGGCAACCGGCCGTTCCGGGTGCTGCTGATCTGCTTCGTGATCCAGTCCGCCGGGGTGGCCACCGTGCTGGCCGGGGTGAAGTACTTCGCCGACCAGGTGCTGCGCGAGCCGGACAGCGGCCCGACGCTGCTGTTCGCCTGCTTCGTCGCGCCCGCGCTGCTGGTCATGCCGCTGTGGTCGCGGGCCGGCGCGCGGCTGGGCAAGCGGGCCTCGCTGGTCGCCGCGTCGCTGATCTTCGCGGTGGGCGCGCTGACCCTGGTCGCCGCGCCCGCGCTGCCCGCCGCCGCGGCCTACGCGGTGGTCGCGGTGATCGGCGTCGGGTACGCGGGCCAGCAGGTGTTCGCGCTGGCCATGCTGCCGGACTGCATCGCGTACGACACGGCGCGCACCGGGCGGCGGCAGGCCGGGGTGTTCACCGGGCTGTGGACGGCCGGGGAGACGTTCGGGCTGGCGCTGGGGCCGGGCATCTACGGGCTGGTGCTCCAGCTCTCCGGTTACGTCTCGTCGTCCACCGGGACCGCCGCCGTCCAGTCCGGCACGGCTCGGCTCGGCGTGCTGCTCGGCTTCACCGTGCTGCCCGCCCTGCTGGTGGCGATCCCGCTGGTGCTGCTGCGCGGCTACACCCTGACCCCGGCCCAACTGGCCGCCGCACCCGTGGTCGATGACGCCGCGCCGGCCGCGCGGGCGTGAGCACCGGCCCGTCCAGGAGAGGAACCACCCGATGACCGACACGGCAGGCGGAGGCGCGCTGCCCGCGCGGGGGATGCCCGCGACGGACGTACTGGGCGAGATCCGCGCGCTGCGGGCCGCCGACCGGCCGACCCACGGCGGGCGGCTGTTCGCGTACGTCTACGACCCCGGCGTGGCCGGGCTGGACGCGCTGGCGCAGGCCGCGTACGCGGAGAGCGCGCACGTCAACGGCCTCGACCCGACCGCGTTCCCGTCGCTGCTGGCGATGGAGAACGCGCTCGTCGGCGCCGCCGCCCGGCTGCTCGGCGGCGGGCCCGGCACCGGCGCGCCGGACGTGGTCGGCAGCGTCACCAGCGGCGGCACCGAGTCGCTGCTGCTCGCCGTCAAGGCGGCCCGGGACGCCCGCCCCGATCTCGCCGAGCCGCGGATCGTGGTGCCGGCCACCGCGCACGCCGCGTTCGCCAAGGCGGCGCACTACCTGCGGGTCGCGCTCGACACCGTGCCCGTCGACCCGGTGACGCTGCGCCCGGACGTGGCGGCGGTGGCCGCCGCGATCCGCCCGGAGACCGTGCTGGTGGTGGCGTCCGCGCCGTCGTACGCGCACGGGGTGGTCGACCCGGTGCCCGAGATCGCCGCCGTCGCGCAGGCCGCCGGCGTGCGCTGCCACGTGGACGCCTGCTTCGGCGGCTGGGCGCTGCCCTGGCTGCGCCGGCTCGGCACGCCGGTGCCGCCGTTCGACTTCGCCGTACCAGGGGTCACCTCGATCTCGGTCGACCTGCACAAGTACGCGTACGCGCCGAAGGGCGTCTCGGTGCTGCTGCACCGCGATCCGGCGCTGCGCGCCCCGCAGTTCTTCGCGTACGCGGACTGGCCCGGGTACACGATGGTCAACCCGGTGATCGCCTCCACCCGGTCCGGCGGGCCGATCGCCGCCGCGTACGCCACGCTGCGGCACCTCGGCGAGGACGGCTACCTGCGGCTGGCCGCCGCCACCCGGGACGCGGTCGCCGCGCTGGCCGGCGCGGTACGGGCCACCGGCGGTCTGCGGCTGATGGCCGAACCGGAGACCACAGTGGTCTGCTTCACCAGCGACGACCCGGGGCTCGACCTGTTCGTGCTCGTCGACGAGCTGACCGAGCGTGGCTGGCACACCCAGCCCCAGCTCACGTACGCCGATCTGCCGGCCAGTGTCCACCTCACGGTGACCGCGGCGGTGGCGCCCCGGGTGGCCGAGTTCGGTCCGGCGCTGGCCGAGGCGGTCGCGGCGGCCCGCGCCGCCGGGCCGGTGGTGCTGCCGCCGGAGCTGCTGGCGCTGGCCGGCAGCCTCACGCCGGAGGCGCTCACCCCGGAGCTGGTGGCGGGGCTTGCCGGCGGGCTCGGCCTGGCCGGCGGCGCCGGTGTGCCGGACCGGATGGCGGTGGTGAACACGCTGCTCGACGCCGCCCCGGCGCGGCTGCGGGAACGGCTGCTCGCCGAGTTCGTCGGGCTGCTCCAGCGCCCCGCCTGGTGACGAACACTCGTCCGTTCGGCGGAGAAGTCGGGCGTTTCGGTGCCGGAACCGGTGTCCGTCCCTGCCTAGCATCAGGGCACATCGATGACACGGGGAGTCTTGCATGATCACCGCTAAGTCACCACCTGTCCGCCGGCTCGTCGCAGTGGTCGCGGCCGGCGCGCTGGTCGGCCTGGCGCCGGCCGGTACCGCCCCGGCCGCCCCACAGGGCCCGGACCGCAGCGCCGACGTCTCAGTCGTGGACCCCGGGTGGGCACCCGACCCGCTGACCGACGGGGTGCCGCAACTGCCCTCGCGGGACGTGGCGAAGACCAAGGAGCAGCAGCGGCGGGAGCGGGCGAGCGGGGCCACCGCCGCCGCCACGTACGCCCGCGACGGGCACCTGCCGAAGCCGCTGCCGCTCGCCGCCCAGCCGACGAACAGCAACCCGGCGCCGCTCGTCGACAGGGGACTGCACGACGCGCAGGGCGTCCGCATGTTCAGCTTCGCCGGGAAGACCTGGAACCACCCCGTCGGCCAGGCGCAGTGGGGCCTGAGCAACCTGGCCGCCTACCGGACCAGCGGCGACAAGCGGTTCCTGGACCGGGCCGTCGCCAACGCCCAGCGCAACATCGACCGCCGGGTCGAGTCGCGGGGCGCCTGGTGGTACCCGTACGACTTCGACCTGAGCCGCTGCGCGGGCCGCCCGCTGCTGCGCGCGCCCTGGTACAGCGGGATGGCGCAGGGCGAGATGCTCAGCCTCTTCGTCGGCCTGGCCGAGATCACCGGCGAGGCCAAGTGGCGGACGGCCGCGGACAACACGTTCCTGAGCCTGACCCTGCCGGTCGTCTCCAACGCGCCCTGGGCTAGTTGGGTCGACCCCAACGGCTACCTGTGGCTGGAGGAGTACCCGGTGACCTTCGGCACCACCGGGGAACGCGTCCTCAACGGACACACCTTCGCCCTCTACGGCGTGTACGACTACTGGCGGCTCACCGGCGACGAGCGGGCGGTCGCCGTCTTCGACGGCGCGGCGAGCACCGTCCGGCGGTACCTGCCGACCCACTTCCGGGTCAACCGGTGGGCCAGCAACTACTCGATGGGCTGCGCGCAGCCGCACGTGAAGTACCACCAGGTCCACACCGCGCAGAACCTCAAGCTCTACGAGATGACCACGTCGGCCGTCTTCGCCACGTACGCGTACCTGCTGCGCTCGGACTACCCGGCGCCCGCCGTCAACGGTGCCGTGTCGTTCGCCGCCGGCACCCACGTCGGCTACACCTTCTCCAGCACCGGAGCCGTCAAGAGCCAGAAGACGCTCAAGCTCGCCCGGGCCTCCGGCGCCCAGGCGAGCCAGCGGGTCCGCGTGTACGGGCGGGGCATCTACTACCAGATCGCCAACGGCGCGCTCGCCGGTTACCTCGTCCCCGAGGCGTACGGGCAGCGCGTCCTGCTCGGCAAGGCGGTCGAGCACCGGTACGACCCGGCCCGGACGCTCTCCTTCCAGCCGGGTACCTACACCGGGTACGCGTACGACGCGGCGGGCAACGTGACCGGCTCCAAGCGGCTCACGTTCTCGGCCGCCTCGATCGCGCCGCTGGGCGCCACGGCCTGGGTGAACGGCCGGCTCAGCTACCAGGTCACCGCCGGGGCGTACGTCGGCTACTGGCTGCCCCACACCACCGGACTGGCCTTCACCTGAGCCTGAGCAACGTGCGGCCCGCCCGGAGTCCGGGCGGGCCGCGGTGTGCGGTGGCTCAGTCGGTCGCGCGGACGCTGAACGTCGTGCTGTTGTCCGCCGGGTCGACGTCCGCCACCGGCTCGCTCTCGTAGACGGCCGCCACGGTGAACGAGCCGCTGCCCAGCGCGCCGGCCGGAGCCCGCAGGACGACGTCGAACGTGCGCTCCTCGCCCGGCATGAACCGGCCGCCGGGGACGTCGAACCAGTCCGGGAAGCTGGGCAGGTCCTGCGGGTCGGTGGCCCACACCTCGACCCCGGCGGGCAGGCTCGCCCGCACGTCGAGCCGGAACGACGGGGCGTCGTTGCCGTAGCGCACTGTCACCGGCGTCCGGCCCAGCAGAGCCCCGTCGGCCTGGCGGGTGAGCGTCACGTCGCCACCGCTGATGGTCAGGTCCGTCTCGGTGGCCTGCCGGTAGACGCGCGGATTGCGGACGCTGCCCGAGGTGGACCGGAACACGGTCCGGAAGGAGTCCCGGTCCGACACCCGGGTGCCGCCGTCCGGTACCACCGCGACCGAGCCGCCCAGCGCGGTCATCGGGTAGGCGCGCGCTGTCGTCCACACCTGGAAGTCCAGGCGGAGGGTCACGCTTGTGCCGGCCGTGACCCGGCCGCCGTAGCTCTCGACGACCCGGCGGTTCTGCTCCATCCCCACCGTGAACCAGGGCGAGCCGTTGTCGAGGCCGGTGAAGGAGCCACCGGCCGGCTCGGTGATGCGCAGACCGGCGGTGGCGTCGGCCCGGCCCCGGTTGCTGATCGTCGTGGTCAGCGTCCCGACGTACCCCTTGCCGGTCGGCGTCAGCACCAGCGTCCCGGTGTCGACGGTCAGCCGCGCCGTGGTGCCGCCGGCCGCGGCGGCCGGCGCGGCCGGCGCGAACAGCGCCGC
>NZ_JBXUOV010000123.1:0-17492 GCF_057196585.1 Micromonospora sp. ATLC20 | reverse complement strand
GTGTAATATTTTAAATACATAACATGGGGGGACCGCGCCCCCCCGCGCGCGGCGCCGCCGAGCAGGACCGCGCCGCGCAGCACGGTCCGCCGGGGTACGGGAACGGACATCGCAACCTCCTCGCGGAAGGGGAACGCCGGATCGGCCGGTACGCCGGGCGTGGCGGGACCGGCACCGCCCGCCACGCCCGGGCCGGTCTCAGCAGGGTCCGTTGCAGGCCAGGACGCGCAGCCGGTCGAGCGAGCCGTTCCAGACGTTCTGGTCACCGGGGAAGACTCCGGAGGAGGACCACTGCCAGAACGAGTACGTGCCCCAGCCCGCGGGCAGCGTGCCGACGCTGCTGGAGTAGCGGGCGATCCACAGTGGGTTGTTGGCGGCGAACTGCGAGGTGTTGCCGGTGCAGGTGCTCCACCAGTCGGTGGTGGTGTAGATGGTGGCCCACCGGCCGGTGCGGGCGTAGTACTGGTTGACGAACGAGGCGATCCAGCTGCGCATCGACGCCTGGCTCAGGCCGTAGCAGGTCGCGCCGTACGGGTTGTACTCGATGTCCAGCGCGCCGGGCAGCGTCCGCCCGTCCTTCGACCAGCCGCCGCCGTGGTCGACGAAGTAGTTGGCCTGGGTGGCGCCGCTCGTGGTGTCGGGGCGGGCGAAGTGGTACGAGCCGCGGATCATCCCGACGTTGTACGAGCCGTTGTACTGCTGGGCGAAGTACGGGTTGGTGTAGTACGTGCCCTCGGTCGCCTTGACGTACGCGAACCGGGCGCCGTTCGCCCACGCCCCGGACCAGTTCACGTTGCCCTGGTAGCTGGAGACGTCCATGCCGGGTAGCCCGGCCGGGGCGGCGCCGGCGGGGGCCGCCCCGGTCAGGGCCGCGGCGGCGACGGTGACGGTGGCGAGCAGTGCGGCTCCGGCCGCGCGCAGCGCCGATCGGATCGATCTGTGCATCTGTCCTCCCTGGGGGTTGCCGCGCTCCGGCGGCGGGAGTATGACGAAAGGAACTGTCGTCATTAGGGCACAGGGCGGAGAAACTTTTCAATAGATTGCATCGAAGAATCTCACTGAATTGGGTGCTCAGCCGAGCTGGGCGAGCGCCTCGGCGGCGGCGCGCTCGCCGGCGGTCACCGCGCCCTCCAGGTAGCCGCTCCACCGGGTCGCGGTCTCGGTGCCGGCCCAGTGCACCCGGCCCACGGGCGTGCGCAGTTCCGGGCCGTACGCGCACCACGCGCCGGGTGGCAGGACGCCGCAGAAGCAGCCGCGCGTCCACTCGTCCGCCGACCAGTCGTACTCGACGAGGTCGTCGGGACGCGCGGCGGCCGGGCCGAAGATCGCGGCGAGCGCCTCGCACAGTGCGTCCCGGCGGGCGTCTGGCGGAAGCCGGCGCAGCGCCCGGGCCTGCGCGCCGTAGCTGAACGCGGTGAGCACCCCGCCGGGCGCGTCCGGCAGCGAGTTGTCGACCGTCTCGGTGAGCGGCCCGGTGTCGGTGCTCGACACGCCGGAGCGGCCGTCGGCCCGCCAGAACGGCTCCGGATAGAGCGCGTGCACCTTGAGCGCCACACCCATCGGCATCCGCTGGGTCAGTCCGTCGCGCAGCGGCGGCAGCGGCGGGTCGTACCGGATGCGCCCGGCCAGCGTCGGCGCCAGCGCGACCACCACCGCGTCGCCGCGGTACGTCTCGCCGCCGGAGCGCACCCGCACGCCGTCGTCGTCCTGCGCGACGCCGTCCACCGGGGCGCGCAGGCGCAGGCTCCCCGGCGGCAGCGCGGCGGCCATCCGCTCGGCCAGCGCGGCCGGACCGCCCGCCATCCGGTCCTGCTGGGCGCCACCGGCCATGCGCAGCAGCGAGCCGGTACCGCCGCCGCTGCGCAGGTAGAACAGCATGTGCAGCAGCGAGACCTCGTCCGGTGAGGCGGCCAGCAGGCCACCGGCGAGCATCCGGCCCGCGTATCCGGCGGTGACCGGGTCGGCCGCGCTCGCGTCGAGCCAGCCGCCGAACGTGACCCGGTCCCACCGTGCCGCCTCGGCGGCACGCCACGGCGCGGCCGGGTCGAGCGTGCCCGCCATCTCGTCGAGCGTGCCCAGCAGCGCGGACAGCCCCGGCGGCTCGCCGGTGGCCGGGCGTCCGCCGAGCAGCAGCGCCGCCGCACCGTGCGCGGGGGAGGAGAAGGTGGTCAGGCCGTACGCGGCGACGAGCGCGTACATCCGGTCCTGAGTCGGGCCGATCCACTGCGCGCCGAGATCCAGCCAGCCGCCGCCTGGTAGCGGGCGGCTGCGCGTCCGGCCGCCCACCCGGTCCCGCGCCTCCAGCACCCGTACCTCGGCGCCCGCCGCGTCCAGCGCGAGCGCGCAGGCCAGACCGGAGAACCCGGCGCCCACGACGACGACCCGGTGACGGCGCACGCGACGGCGTACCCCGCTCCCGGCCGGATTCACCCGGCCCGGCGTGTCGAAACCGGCATCAGTCGTTCGTGTGGAGGGTGAGAGGGCGGCGCGGGGCCGTCCCCGGCGGTGAGGAGACACCGATGAAGCAGTACCTGATCAGCATGTACCAGCCGGTCGGCGAGGGCCGTCCCGACCCGGAGTTCCTAACCGGGGTGATGCGCGAGGTCGAGGCCATCGGCCGGGACCTGCGGGAGGCGGGGTGCTGGGTGTTCGGCAACGGCCTGCACGACCCGCAGACCGCCACCGTGCTGCGCCCGGCCGGTGACGAGGTGCTGGTCACCGACGGCCCGTTCGCCGAGGGCAAGGAGTACCTGGGTGGCGTCACCATCATCCGGGCGCCCGACCTGGACGCCGCGCTGGACTGGGGCCGCCGCTACGCCCTCGCGACCACGCTGCCGATCGAGGTCCGCCCGTTCCAGGGCGAGGGATGACCGACGTCGAACGGGTCTTCCGGGCCGAGTACGGCCGCGCGGTAGCCGTCCTGGTCCGCCTCCTCGGCGACATCGACCTCGCCGAGGAGGCGGTCCAGGAGGCGTTCACCGTCGCCGTGTCGCGGTGGGCCGCCGACGGGCCGCCGGCCAGCCCGGCCGGCTGGATCATCACCACCGCCCGCAACCGCGCGATCGACAGGCTGCGGCGCGAGGCGACCCGGGCCACCCGGCACGCCGAGGCCGCCCTGCTGCACGCCGACGACGACCCGCCCGCCGAGGAGGGGCCCGTGCCCGACGACCGCCTGCGCCTGATCTTCACCTGCTGCCACCCGGCGCTCGCCGCTCCCGCCCGGGTGGCGCTGACGCTGCGCCTGCTCGGTGGCCTGAGCACCGCCGAGATCGCGCGCGCCTTCCTGGTGCCGGAGCCCACCATGTCGCAGCGCCTGGTCCGGGCCAAGGCGAAGATCCGCGACGCCGGTATCCCGTACCGGGTGCCGCGCGACGCGGACCTGCCGGACCGGCTGCGCGGGGTGCTCGCCGTGGTGTACCTGATCTTCAACGAGGGGCACACGGCGAGCGCGGGGGAGCGGCTGGGCCGCGCCGAGCTGGGCGCCGAGGCGATCCGGCTGGGCCGGCTGCTGGTGACGCTGATGCCGGACGAGCCGGAGGCGCTCGGCCTGCTCGCGCTGATGCTGCTCACCGAGGCGCGCCGCGCCGCCCGGACCGGGCCGGACGGCGTGCCGGTGTCGCTGTCCGAGCAGGACCGCCGCAGGTGGGACCGGGAGCTGATCGCCGAGGGGCAGGACCTGGTCCGCCGGTGCCTGCGGCGAGGCCGGCCCGGCCCGTACCAGATCCAGGCCGCGATCGGCGCGGTGCACGCGGACGCGCCCACCGCCGCCGCCACCGACTGGGGACAGATCCTCGCGCTCTACGACCAGCTCGCCGCCGTCGCGCCCGGGCCGGTGGTGGCGCTGAACCGGGCGGTCGCGCTGGCCGAGGTACGCGGACCGGCGGCGGGACTGACCGAGGTGGAGCGTCTGGATCTGGGCGGCTACCACGTGTGGCATGCGATCCGGGCCGACCTGCTGCGCCGGCTGGACCGTCCGAAGCAGGCGCGGACGGCGTACGACGCGGCGATCGCCGGCACCGGCAACGCGGCGGAGCAGACGTTCCTGCGCCGCGCCCGCGACCGCATGCCGGGATGATCGCACCGACCGTGCAGGTAGGAGGCTCGCAGCCGGTCGAGAAGGGTCGTGATCGTCGGGGGCATTGACGCGGCGGCAGAGAAAAGTACACTCCCGGTGTAATTAGTTTTCTCTGCTCCCTCGACCGGCACGAGGTGACGATGAGCCCACCGGCCGCCCCCGCCGACGAACCGGGCCTGGCGCTGCACCACGTCGGCGTACGCTTCGGCGGCCTGGTCGCCCTCGACGACGTCTCGCTGCGGGTGCCGCCCGGCCGGATCGTGGGCGTGATCGGCCCCAACGGCGCCGGCAAGACCACGCTGTTCAACGTGGTCTGCGGCTTCGTCCGGCCGACCGAGGGCTCGCTCACCCTCGACGGCCGGCCGTTCCGGCCCCGCCCGCACGCCCTCACCCGGCTCGGCATCGCCCGCACGCTCCAGGGTGTCGGCCTGTTCGCCGGGCTGACCGTGCTGGAGAACGTGGTCGCAGGCGCCAGCCACACCGCCCGCGCCGGTTTCGCCGCCGCGCTGTTCGGCCTGCCCCGCAGCGACGACGACGAGCGGCGGCTGCGCACCCGGGCGATGGACCTGCTCGCCGAACTGGGCATCGAGAAGTACGCCGACGCGGCGCCCGCCACCCTGCCGTACCCGGTACGCAAGCGGGTCGCGCTGGCCCGCGCGCTGATCGCCCGGCCCCGGCTGCTGCTGCTCGACGAACCGGCCGGCGGTCTCGGCGCCGACGACGTGGCCGAGCTGGCCGACCTGGTCCGCGCGCTGCCCGACCGGGAGGACGGCTGCGCCGTGCTGCTCGTCGAGCACCACATGGACCTGGTCATGTCCGTCTGTCAGGAACTGGTGGTGCTCGACTTCGGCAAGGTGATCGCGGCCGGGCCGCCGGAACGCATCCGAGACGACCCCCGGGTCACCGAGGCGTACCTGGGCGCCGACGTGCCGGCCGAGGGGAGCACGCGGTGACCGCCGTGCTGGAGGTGGAGGCGCTCAGTTGCGGCTACGGGCCCGTGCCGGTGCTGCGCGACGTCGCGTTCACCGTCCCGGCCGGCACCGTCACCGCCGTGCTCGGCGCCAACGGCGCGGGCAAGACCACGCTGCTGCGTACCCTCTCGGGTCTGCTCCGTCCCACCGGCGGCCGGGTCCGGTACGCGGGCGAGGACCTGCGCGGTGTCCGGGTGGAACACCTGGTCCGGCGCGGCCTGGCGCACGTGCCGGAGGGGCGGGGTGTGGTCACCGAGCTGACAGTGGCGGAGAACCTGCGCCTGGGCGGGCTGTGGCGGCGCGACCGCGCCGACGCCCGGCGCGCGCTCGACGAGGTGTACGAGCTGTTCCCCGCCCTGGCCCGCCGCCGCGACCACGCCGGACACCAGCTCTCCGGCGGGGAACGGCAGATGCTCGCGATCGGCCGCGCGCTGATCGCCCGGCCCCGGCTGCTGCTGCTCGACGAGCCGTCACTCGGGCTGGCGCCCAAGGTCACCGCGCAGATCATGGCGCTGCTGCGGCGGCTGCGCGACGAACGGGGGCTCACCGTGCTGCTCGTCGAGCAGAACGTGCGCAGCGCGCTGTCCGTCGCCGACCAGGGCATCGTCATGTCGCTCGGGCAGGTGGTGACGGCCGCGCCGGCCGCCCGGCTACGCGACGACGACCAGCTCCGGCACGCGTACCTCGGATTCTAGGAAGGGGTCGCGGATGGAGCGGTTCTGGTTCCTCACCTTCGACGGGCTCGCCTCCGGGGCGGTGTACGCGGCGTTCGCGCTCGCGCTGGTGCTCATCTGGCGGGCCGCCCGGGTGGTCAACTTCGCCCAGGGCGCGATGGCCGTGGCCACCGCCTACGTCGGGTACGCGGTCGTGTCCGCCACCGGCTCGTACTGGCTGGGCCTGGCCGCCGCGATCCTGTCCGGGCTGGCCCTGGGCGCGCTGGTGGAGCGGGTGCTGATGCGGTTCGCCGGCCCCGGCGGCCCGCTCAACCAGGTGATCGTCGCGCTCGGGCTGGTGCTCGTCATCCAGGCGGTACTCGGCATGGTCTTCGGCAACGACTACCGGCCCGCACCGGCGCCGTTCGACACCGACGCGCTCACCATCGGCGGGGTGGCCGCGCTGTCCCCGTACGACCTGTGGGTGCTCGGCGCGGCGCTGACGGTGGTGGCGCTGCTCGCGCTGCTGTTCACCCGCACCCCGGTGGGACTGCGGATGCGGGCCGCCGCGTTCGCCCCGGAGGTGTCCCGGCTGCTCGGCGTCAGCGTCGGCCGGATGCTCACGCTGGGCTGGGCGCTCGCCGCCGGCGTCGGCGCGCTCGCCGGCATGCTCGTCGTCCCCACCGGACTCGGCCTGCACTCGCACGCCATGGACCTGGTCTTCGTGGTCGCGTTCACCGCCGCCGTGGTCGGCGGCCTGGACAGCCCGGTGGGCGCGGTGGTCGGCGGCCTGCTGGTCGGGCTGATCCTGTCCTACGTCACCGGCTACCTGGGACCGGACACCACCCCGCTGGCCGTCCTGGTGCTGCTGCTGTCCGTCCTGCTGGTCCGCCCCGGCGGGCTCTTCTCCGCGGCGAGAGCGAGGCACGTGTGACGAGCACCCCCACCGAGATCGCGCCCGCCGCGCCGTCCCCGCTGCGGCGGCTGCTCCCCGGCGCCCCCGCCGGACACGAGGCGCGCGGCTCCACGCTGCTGCGCCACCTGGCGCTCGCGGTGTTCGCCGGCACGCTCGTCGTGCTGGTGACCAACCAGCTCGCGCCGTACCAGAACCTCCAGGTGGCGCGCGTCTGCGCGTTCCTCTGCGTCACCGCCGGGCACACCGTCCTGGTCGGACTCAACGGCCAGCTCTCGCTCGGGCACGGCGCGCTGATGGCCACCGGCGCGTACACCGTGGCGCTGACCCAGCAGGCCCTGGACGAGCGGGCGATACGCGGCGGGTGGACGCTGCCCGCGTCGCTGCTCGTCGCCGTCGCGGTGACAGCGCTCGGCGGGCTGGTCGTCGGGCTGGCGGCGGCCCGGCTGCGCGGCCCCTACCTGGCCGGCGTGACCCTCGCCGTGGCGACGCTCGTCCCGGCGGTCACCACGATCTTCACCGGCGTGTTCAACGGCGAGCAGGGGCTGCGGTTCCCGGCGCAGACGCCACCGGCGGCGCTCGGCGCCTACTTCCAGCCGGAACGCTGGCTGGCCTGGATCGCGCTGGCCGCCGCGCTGCTCACCATGCTGCTGCTGGCCAACCTGGTACGCAGCCGCTTCGGCCGGTCCCTGCGGGCGGTCCGCGACGACGAGGTCGCGGCCCGGCTCGCCGGCATCCCGGTGGCCCGCACCCAGGTGCTCGCGTTCGTGGTCAGCGCCGCCTGTGCCGGCCTCGGCGGCGGCGTGTACGCGATGCTCACCGCCACCGTCGCGCCCGGCAAGTTCCCGCTGGACCTGTCGCTGTTCCTGCTCATGGCGATCGTGATCGGCGGGCTGGGCAGCCTCGCCGGCGCGGTCTGGGGAGCGGTGCTGCTGGTCGCGCTCCAGGACCTGCCCGGCCTGCTCACCGAACACCTCAGCCTGTCCGCCGGGCTGGCCCAGCGGCTGGAGGGCAACCTCGCGCTCGCGGTGTTCGGCCTGATCCTCATCGTCGTCATGCTCGCCGCCCCGGGCGGCCTGCAGGGCGGCGTGCGTGCCGTCGGCGCCCGGCTGCGCGCCGCGCTGCGCCGTCGTCGCGCCACCCGCCGGTCGCCGGACCGCTGACCTCACCGGTTCCACCCACACCGTTCGCACCGTCGCACCGGATTGGAGAACCATGCGCCCCACCACCCGCCGCGTTCTCGCGGCCGCCGCCGGCCTGGCCATGCTGGCCGCGCTGACGGCCTGCGCCGACGACGAGAAGCAGGCCGCCGAGAACGTCCCCGGCGTCAGCGACTCCGAGGTCGTCATCGGCACCCACCAACCGCTCACCGGACCGGCCGCGCCCGGCTACTCGAAGATCTCCGCCGCCACCAAGGCGTACTTCGAGCACGTCAACAGCAAGGGTGGCGTGCACGGCCGCAAGATCGTCTACAAGGTCATGGACGACGGCTACAACCCCGCCAACACCGAGAACGTGGTCCGCAAGCTGGTGCTCGACGACAAGGTCTTCGCGCTGCTCGGCGGCCTCGGCACGCCCACGCACACGAACGTGCTGGAGTTCGTCAAGACGCAGAAGGTGCCGGACCTGTTCGTCGCCTCCGGCAGCCGCAACTGGAACCAGCCGGACAAGTACCCGACCACGTTCGGCTGGCAGCCCGACTACACAGTCGAGGGCAAGATCCTGGCGAGCTACGTCAAGAAGGAGTTCCCCGGGGCGAAGGTCTGCCACTTCGGGCAGAACGACGACTTCGGCCGGGACTCGCTGGCCGGCGTCGAGCAGATCCTCGGCCCGGTCGCGGCGAAGCAGACGTACACCACCACCAACCAGCAGGTCGGCCCGGCGATCGGGGCGCTGCGCGCGGCCGGCTGCCAGGTGGTCATCTCGGCCACCATCCCCGGCTTCACCGCGCTCGCCATGGGCCAGGCCGCCGGGCAGGGCTTCAAGGCGCAGTGGGTGGTCTCCAACGTGGGCGCCGACTACACCACGCTGTCCGCGCAGCTCGGCGACAAGAAGGTGATCCTCGAGGGCATGGTCGCCGACAACTACCTGCCGAACGTGGCCGACACCGCGAACCCGTGGATCCAGGAGTTCACCAAGATCCACCAGAAGTACAACGCGGGCAACCCGGTCGACGGCAACGCGATCTACGGCTACTCGATGGCGTACACGTTCGTGCAGGCGATGCTCGCCGCCGGGCCCGACCCCACCCGGGAGAAGCTGGTCGAGGCCGTGCGCAAGGGCGGATTCCGCGGGCCCGGCCTGGTCCCGTTCCGGTACGCCGACGGCGTGCACGCCGGCTACGGCGGTGTGCGGCTCACCAAGGTGAGCAACGGCGTGCAGGAGTACTTCGGTCCCGCGTACACCACGGATGACGGCGACGGCGCGGTCACCGAGTTCACCGACCCGCCGACGACCCCGCCCGCGGACGCGGTGCCGACCGCATGAGGCGTCCCCGCCGGGCGGCCGGGTGCCGGCCGCCCGGCGGGACGCACGTAGAGTGGCCGCCGGCAGACGAGCAACAGGAGATTCCGTACCCATGATCGAGGTGGAGGCCGACCCGCCGGAGCGGGTGGACGGCCGGGCGGCGCGGGCCGAGCGGACCCGGGCCGCGATCGTGGAGGCGCACCTGGCCCTGATCGACTCCGGTGACCTGCGGCCCACCGGGGAACGGATCGCCGAGCGGGCCGGGGTGTCGCTGCGCACGCTCTGGACCAACTTCAAGGACATGGAGACGCTGTTCGCCGCGACCGGGCGGCGGGTCGGCGAGCGGCAGGCCGCGCTCTGGCAGCCGGTGCCGCCGGAGCTGCCGCTGACCGCCCGGATCGCCGCGTTCTGCGACCAGCGCGCCCGGCTGCTGGAGGTGCTGGCGCCCTCGGCCCGCGCGTCGGCGCTGCGGGAGCCGTTCTCCCCGCAGTTGCGGCGCAACCGGGAGGCGGCGGTCGCCCGGGTCCGGCACGAGATCGAGGCGGTGTTCGCCCCGGAACTGGCGCAGGCCGGGCCGGGCCGCGCGCAGCTGCTGGACGCGCTGACGGTGGCCGGCACCTGGTCGGCGTGGTCGATGATGCGCGACTCGATGGGGCTCGACGTCGAGGCCGCCCGCGCCGTGATGGCCCGTACGCTGGGCGCGCTGCTGGTCGACGCGATCGCCGCCGGCCTGCGCTGAGCGCCTGTCGGCCGGACCGTCAGGTGATTTCGTGGGTGGTCGCCACCTCGCCGAGCTGGCCCAGCGTGCTCAGGTAGGCGTCGTGCAGCTCGTCGGTGGCCGCCGTGCACGCGTCGGAGACGGTGACGATGCGATATCCGTTGTCGACCGCCTGATAGGCGGTGGCGGCGACGGCCAAGTTCGTCGCGACGCCGGTGAACACCACGGTCCGCACGCCCCGGCCACGCAGGATCAGGTCCAGGTCGGTGCCGGTGAACCCGCCGAGCCGGGTGGAGGTGACGACCACGTCGTCCGGCTGCCGCGCGACCTCGTCGACGATCCGGGTCTTCGGGTCGCCCTCCAGGAACGCCCCGCGCTCGGCGATCATCGCGAAGCTCGGGGTGTTGGCGATCAGGTCCGGATAGCCGGGCCGGTAGGCGACGCGGGTGAAGACCACGAGGCCGCCCGCGGCCCGCCCGGCCCCGGCGACCCGGGCCGCGTTCGCCGCCACGCCGTGCCGGGCCACCTGGCCGGCGAAGAACGGGCCGAAGACGCCGTCCGGGCTGACCACCTCGTGTTGCCAGTGGACGCCCACGATCGCGGTGTGTGCCCAGTCGATGCGCTGCATGTCGGTCCCGTCAGGGTGCGGAGAGCTGCTGCGGCGCCAGCTCGTAGCGGCTCAGGCCGCCGGCGGCGGTGCTCCTGCCGAAGGCGTCCCGGCGCCCCCAGCGGCCGGGGACGTCGAGCAACGCCACGTAGTCGAGGCTAGCAGGCAGGGCGGGCCGGGCCACGAGATCGTCGCCGACCGGCCGCAGGCCGAGCATCGTCCGCAGGAGCAGCAGCGGGGCCCCGGCCGACCAGGCCTGCGGGCTGCACGCGGTCGGATACCGGATCGGGTAGCGGGTCTCGGACCGGGCGTGCCCGGCGAACGCCTCCGGCAGCCGGCCGTCGTAGAACGCCGCCGCGTCCAGGATGCCGGCCGCGATGCGGGCCGCCTCGTCGGCGTACCCGTAGCGACGCAGACCCCAGGCGATGAACGAGTTGTCGAACGGCCAGATGGTCCCGACGTGGTAGCCCACCGGGTTGTAGCGGGCCTCGCCCTCGGCCAGCGTGCGGACACCCCAGCCGCTGAACATCGCCGGTGACATCAGGTGCCGCACCAGGGCCTCGGCCTTCGGCTCCTCGACGATGCCGCTCCACAGCAGGTGGCCGATGTTCGAGGACAGAGCGTCCACCTTGCTGCCGTCGCCGTCCAGCGCCAGCGCCATGTACTCGCCGTCGTCGATCCAGAAGTCGTGGTTGAAGCGGCGTTTGAGGTCGGCGGCGTCCCGCTCCAGCCGGTCCGCGTACGCCGGGTCGTGCCAGATCTCGCGGGCCAGCCGGGCGGTGCGCACCTTCGCGTCGTACGCGTACCCCTGGAGTTCGCAGGTGGCGCGCGGGAAGCCCGGCAGCCGGCCGTCGCGGTAGGAGATGCCGTCCCAGGAGTCCTTCCAGCACTGGTTCTCCAGGCCGTTCACCGGGTTGCGCCGCTCGTAGGAGACGTAGCCGTTGCCGGCCCGGTCGGCGTAGTGGTCGATCCAGTCGACGGCCGCCCGCGCCTCCTGCTCCACCGCGCGGACGAGGGCGGCGTCGCCGGTCCACCGCTCGTACTCGTCGAGCAGCACGAGGAACAGGGGAGTGGCGTCCGCGCTGCCGAAGTAGGGGCTGTGCGGTGTCTCGTCGAAGACGGTCAGCTCGCCGTAGCGCATCTCGTGCAGGATCCGGCCCGGCTCCTCCTCCCGGAAGTCGTCGATCCGGCTGCCCTGCCGGAAGGCGAGCACGGTGAGCGTGGTGGCGGCGAGTTCGGGTGCGAACGGCAGCGCCTGGAGGCTGGTGAGGATGCTGTCGCGGCCGAACAGGCACATGAACCACGGCAGCCCGGCGGCCAGGACGCACCCGGCTCCGGCGAGGAACGGGCTGAACCGCAGTGCGGCCAGGTCGATCAGGCTCTGCCGGTAGGTGTTCTGCAACGGTCCCCAGCTGGTCTCCAGGCGCGGCGCCCGGTCCAGCCACTCCCGCAGCTCGGCGGGCTTGTCCCGGGCGCGGCCCGCGACCCGCCCGGGCAGGCTGAGCCGCTCCAGCCCGCGGGGCAGGGGGAGGTCCGGCTCGGCGGTCAGCCGGGTCTGCCACCGGCCGTGCGGCTCGATGTGCACGCGCAGCGTCAGGCCGTTCTCGTCCACCTCCGCCGGAGCCGTCGCCGACACGATCGTCTCGCGGCGGAACCGTTCGCGCTGGTAGCCCAGGACGAGCCGCGGGCCGTCGACCCGCCGGTAGTGCCACCCCTCGCGGTCCGTCGTGCCCTCCTTGACCGCGAAGAGGTCCGCGAAGTCCGCGTCCGCCTCGATCCGCACGGTCAGGTCGACGGGCCGCCGGTCGTTGTTGACCAGGAGCAGCTCCTCCTGGAGTCCGCTGTTCAGCGTGTGGGTGCGGCGCACCTCGAGCGTGCTGTTGACGTAGACGTCCTGACTGCCCGGGACGAGGTAGAACCGGTTCTCGAAGTACTGGATGTCGTCGATGGACAGCGTGCTGAGCCGCTCGCCGTCGATGGTCAGCTGCCACCGGGACAGCAGACGCGTGTCGTGGGCGAACAGGCCGTGGGTGGCGTCGGCCGACGGGACGATGTCGCCCGCCCGGTCGCAGACCAGGAAGATCGTCCCGTCGAAGATGCCGACGTGGCCGTCAACCATCGTCGCCTCCCCGGTGTCGTTCCGGGCGCGATCCGGGCGGGGAGGGGAACAGCCGGCGTACTGTCGCGAACAGCCGCGGGCTGCCTTCCACCTCGGCCTCGCCGCGCAGGACCGTGGTCAGGAAGTACGCCTCACCCCGCGCGATCCGGTCGAAGACGGCCCGGTCCGCCCGGACGACCGCGTCCCCGCCGGTGGCCTGCCGTGCCGCGGTGACCTCGCCCCGGGCGATGGAGACCAGCCAGTGGTCGACCGACCCGTCGCCGGCGATGTCGAACCGGACGGTGCCCTCGTGGAGCGCTGTCAGCCCGCGCTGCCCGCGCTGCCCCAGGCCCCGGAAGAACTCTTCGGTGGCGTCCGCCATCGGCCCTCCTCCCGGTGGCGCTATTCCCCGCCACGGGGCCTGTCGCCTCACCCGGAGCGGGTGAAATCGGGGCTAGTCCTCGCGCAGGCGGAGCAGGATGCGAGCCAGCTCGGCCCGGTCCTCCGGCGAGAGCGCGCCGAAGAACCGTTCCGCCTCGGTGGCCCGGGCCTGCCGGATCGCCGTGCCGACCCGCTCGCCCTCGGCGGTGGGGGCGACCAGCGTGGCCCGCCTGTCGCCCGGGTCGGGCCGTCGCTCGACCAGACCCCGCTCCTGCAACCCGTCGACCACCTCGGTGGCCGAGCGCGGCGCGATGCGCAGGTGTTCGGCGAGCGCGCCGGGCCGCAGCGCGCCGTGGCGCATCAGCACGCCGAGCGCCCGCGCCTGCCCGGGGCTGATCTCCCACGGCGCAAGCGCGCGCTTGGTCTGGTGCCGCAGCCGGCGGGTCACCGCCCAGAACGTCTCGGCCAGGCTCTCGTCGCTGCCGTTCACGGGGAATACGGTAACAGCCTTTCTTGTTGTTCCCTCATGTTGAGGTAACCTCAGCACTGTTTTCCCCCGGCATGAGGAGCACTCTTGGATCGCATCCCCGACGGCCGTCGTGACGGCCGCACCGTTTCCCCCGCCGAGAAGGCCCAGGCCCGCGACGTGTCCCTGCGCCGCATCGGCGGCCTGTTCACCGCACACCGCGGCCCGCTCGCCACCGTGGTGGCGATCATCGTGGCGTCCTCGATCATCGCGATGGCCACGCCGTTCCTGCTGCGTGCCGTGATCGACCGGGCCCTGCCCGAGCGTGACCTGACGCTGCTGGCCTGGCTGGTCGCGGGCATGGTCGCGGTCGCCGCTGTCACCGCCGTGCTCGGCGTCGCCCAGACCTGGATCTCCACCCGCGTCGGTCAGCAGGTCATGCACCGGCTGCGCGCCGACGTCTTCGCCCACCTCCAGCGGCAGTCGATCGGCTTCTTCGTGCGCACCCGCACCGGCGAGGTGCAGTCGCGCATCACCAACGACATCGGCGGCATGCAGGCGGTCGTCACCTCCACCGCCACCTCGATCGCCGCCAACCTCACCACTGTGGTCGCCACCACCATCGCCATGCTGGCGCTGAGCTGGCGGCTCACGCTCGTCTCGGCCGTCGTGCTGCCGCCCGCGCTCTGGCTCACCCGCCGGGTCGCCCGGTTGCGCCGGGAGATCACCGCCCAGCGCCAGCGCGAACTGGCCGACCTCACCGTGACCATCGAGGAGGGGCTGTCGGTCAGCGGCGTCCGGCTGGCCAAGACCCTCGGCACCGGCCCGGCCCTGGTCGACCGGTTCACCGCCTCCTCGGCCCGCCTGGTCGACCTGGAACTGCGCTCCGAGCTGGCCGGACGCTGGCGGATGGCCGCCATGAGCATCGTCTTCGCCGCCATCCCGGCGGTGATCTACCTCGGCGCAGGGCTGCCCGGCACCGCAGGCACGCTCACCATCGGCACGCTCGTCGCGTTCACCGCGCTCCAGGGCAACCTGTTCCGGCCGCTGATGGGCCTGCTCAACGTCGGCGTCACGCTCACCGCGTCGCTCGCCCTGTTCGCCCGCATCTTCGAATACCTCGACCTGCCCGTCGAGGTCGCCGAGCCGGCCCGCCCGGTCCCGCTGGACCCGGCCACCGCCCGCGGCCACCTGCGCGTCGAGGACGTCACCTTCAGCTACCCGGGCAGCGACACCGCCGCCCTCGCGGGCGTCAGCCTGGACGTCCCGGCCGGCACCAGCCTCGCCCTGGTGGGGGAGACCGGCTCCGGCAAGAGCACACTCGCCGCGCTGATCAGCCGGCTGCACGATCCGGACGCCGGCCGCATCACCATCGACGGGATCGACCTGCGCGACCTGCGCCCGGCCGACCTGGCCGCCGTCGTGGGCGTGGTCAGCCAGGAGACGTACCTGCTGCACGGCACCGTGCGGGACAACCTCCGGTACGCCCGCCCGGACGCCACCGACGCCGACATCGAGGCCGCCGCCCGCGCCGCCCGCATCCACGACCTCGTCGCCGCGCTGCCCGACGGGTACGACACCCTGGTCGGCTCGCGCGGCCACCGGTTCTCCGGCGGCGAGCAGCAGCGCCTGGCGATCGCCCGCACGCTGCTGCGCGACCCGCGGATCCTGGTGCTGGACGAGGCGACGAGCGCGCTGGACACCGAGACCGAACGCGCGGTCCAGCGGGCGCTGGACGAGCTGGCCCGGGGCCGCACGGTGGTGACCATCGCGCACCGGCTCTCCACCGTCCGCGGCGCCGACCGCATCGCGGTGCTCGACCACGGCCGGATCGTCGAATCAGGCACCCACGACGCGCTGCTGGACCGTCGCGGCCGCTACGCCGCCCTGGTCGGTTGAACGTAGGAAAGTTTTGATCGGGCGTTCATTGCTGTAGGTATTTACCTGACCCTGCGCCACCCCTAGCATCGATCCGTGTCACTCGATGCGAGGAGGGGAACGATGTCGCTGATGACCACCGCCGCCCGGTGGCGCGTGCCGGCGCTGCTCACGACCGCCGTCGTCGCCGGTGCGATGCTCGGTGTGCAGCCCGCGCAGGCCGCCCGGCCGGGCTTCCGGATGCCGTTCCTGTGCGGCCAGACCTGGCAGGGCAACAACTGGAACGGGCACAGCCCCGCCCACGCCATCGACTGGAACCACTACGACGCCAACGGCAGCCCCGACGATCTCGGTCGCCGTACCGTCGCCAGCGCCGCCGGCACCGTGCTGGAGTCGTACTACTCGACCACCTCCGGCTACGGCAACACCATCGTCATCGGACACGGCGACGGCTGGCGCACCCGGTATGCCCACCTCGACTCGCGCGCCGTGGCCACTGGCGACACCGTGAAGCGCGGAGACGTCATCGGCCGGGTCGGCGCGACGTCGGCGAAGTACGACCTCAGCCCGCACCTGCACTACGAGCAGATCCACGACGGCAGCGTGGTGGTGGCCGTCGTCCAGGGCGTCACCTGGTCCGACGGGCTGAAGCGCAACCAGACCAGCACCAACGGCTGCTGATCCGGGGTCGGGCCGCCGGGGCAGAAACCCGATCTGCAAGACGTGATTTACAGAGCACCAATGGGTAGAGTGGCGCGGTGCGCAGCGGAGTTCAGGGTCAGGTCCCGGTGCTGAACGTCGGTGACGCCGACGCGGCCGGCCGGTTCTACGCGCTGTTCGGCTACACCGGGCAGCCCGGCGAGGACGGCCGGTCGCGCCTGCGCTGCGGCGACCTGAACCTGCTGATCGTCGAGGGCGCCCCGGCCCCGGCCACGCTGTACCTCCACGTCGACGACGTCGCCGCGACCACCGAACGCCTCGTCGCGGCGGGTCACCGGGTCGAGACCGCTCCCGGCGGCGAGTGCCGCACAGTCGACCCCGACGGCAACACGATCCTGTTCACCCGCGCGCTCGAAGTGCCCGCACCCCAGGCCGAACCGGACGGGCGGCCCGCGCCGGTCCGCCGGGCCGCTCAGGTCGCCGCCCGGCGCGACGGCGCGCCCGCGCACTGCCAGATCGGCGGTCCGCGCGGCGAGCCCTGCACCGAGCCGGCCGAGGTCAAGCTCGCCGACTCGTGGGGCGACACGGTCTGGGGCTGCCTCACCCACGCCGACGAGACGCTGGTCAACGCGCGCGGCGCGTTCCTGGCCACCGAGGACGCCACCGGGCTCGCCGCGTACCTGGCCGCCCGGCAGGCCCGCCCCGAGGCGGCCGCCGTTCCGGGCTGACCGTCGCGGCTCGGACCTGGGCCAGTCCCGGCTCAGACCTGGGGCGGCTCCGGCTCGCCCGGGCGGGGCCGCTGTCCCGGAGCCGTGCGCGGCGCGGGCGGGGGGAGCAGCGGCTCCAACGGGGTGAACGCCTCCACCGGTCCGTCCAGCCGCGATCCACGTCGCACCCGCCCCGCCTCGCCGGGCATCCCTCGCGCGTCCCGTACCGCTCCCGCCGGTCCGCTCCCGTCGGCAGGCGGTGCCGTGGTGGCCGGCTCGCCGTCCTTCCCGGCCCGCGCCGTCGTCGGTCGTCCACGCCGGTCGCGTTCCTCGGCGTACTCGGCGCGACGCCGGGCCAGGTCACGCTCGCACTCCAGCGCGATGCGCTGCTCCCAGTACGGCTGGAGCAGCTTGCGCACCCGCTCGTCCAGGTGGACAGTGACGTCCGGCTCGCAGGCGAACGTCACCTCGCCGCGCGCGTACGTCCAGGGCGGCGGGTCCTCGTCGGCGAGCGCGGCGGTCAACGCGGCGTGCAGGTCGCGCGGACGGTGCGGCGGCACCTCCGCCGCGCACCGCACGGCCAGCCGGTTCAGGCGTTGCGTGGCCTGCTGCTGGAAGTAGTCCACGTACCAGCCGAACAACTCCGGCCGGGCCGTCTCCGACGACCAGGTGTAGGTGGCGCGCACCAGGAACACGTACACCTGGCCCTGCGCCGGCACCGCGAGCGGCTCCGGGACGCGGCGGTCGACTGTGGTCACCGCCGTCACCGGCTCCTCGGTCCACCAGAGCTGCCGCAGCGTCGGCTGCGCGCCGTCCCAGAAACGCCGGGTCCGCACGTGCGCCGCCTCGCCCAGCGCCCGCGCCCGTCCGGCCCACCGCCGCCGGCGGCTGTCCACCGG